>NZ_JBHUZJ010000058.1:0-60622 GCF_042667685.1 Streptomyces sp. NPDC057302
CAACCGGGTGGCCGCCTACTTCGTCGCTTCGAGCGCCTGGCGCTGGAACGCGGCCAGGTCCTCGCAGCCCCCGACGGCGAGGTCGAGCAGCGCGTTCAGTTCCTTGCGGTCGAAGGGCTCGGCCTCGGCCGTGCCCTGGACCTCGACGAAGCGGCCGTCGCCGGTGCAGACGACGTTCATGTCGGTGTCGGCCTTGACGTCCTCCTCGTAGCGCAGGTCGAGGAGCGGTACGCCGCCGACGATGCCGACGGAGACGGCGGAGACCGTGTCGGTGAGGGGCTTGCGGCCGGCCTTGACGATCTTCTTGCCTTGCGCCCAGGCGACGGCGTCGGCCAGCGCCACGTACGCGCCGGTGATCGCGGCGGTGCGGGTGCCGCCGTCGGCCTGGAGGACGTCGCAGTCCAGGACGATGGTGTTCTCGCCGAGGGCCTTGTAGTCGATGACCGCGCGCAGCGATCGGCCGATCAGGCGGGAGATCTCGTGCGTGCGGCCACCGATCTTGCCGCGTACGGATTCGCGGTCGCCGCGGGTGTTGGTGGAGCGCGGCAGCATCGAGTACTCGGCGGTGACCCAGCCTTCGCCGCTGCCCTTGCGCCAGCGCGGGACGCCTTCGGTGAAGGAGGCGGTGCAGAAGACTTTGGTGTCACCGAAGGAGATGAGGACGGATCCCTCGGCGTGCTTGCTCCAGCCGCGGTCGATCGTGATCGGGCGGAGCTGTTCGGGGGTGCGGCCGTCGATGCGGGGCTGGGGCTGTGAGGACATGCGGGTGAGCCTATCCGTACCTGGGTGAGGCCCGTCCGCACATGGGTGAGGGGCCCTTCCCCGTTCGCGGGAAGGGCCCCTCACCGGTGAGCTCAGCGACTCACATCATGTCTTCGATGTCCGCGGCGATCGGGTCGGCGTCCGTGCCGATGACGACCTGGATCGCGGTGCCCATCTTGACGACCCCGTGCGCGCCCGCGGCCTTCAGCGCGGCGTCGTCGACCTTGCTCGGGTCGTGAACCTCGGTGCGGAGGCGGGTGATGCAGCCCTCGACCTCTTCGATGTTCTCGATGCCGCCGAGCCCGGCGACGATCTTCTCAGCCTTGCTGGCCATGGTGTTCTCCCTGTTCCTAAAGGACGCGGCCTCGCCACACCGTAGGTCGCTTTGTCACGTTAACGCACGGTTGGAGCATCTTCGCGGGCGGTTACGGCACTCGTACCCAATGATGACGATCAAGGTGCCATCCCTCATGCCATCCCTCGTGTCATGTCTGACGGGACGGCACCGCACCTGTTCCGCAACTGGTCTACACCAGTTTTCAACGACCGCCAAACCTGGCTTGTTCCGGAGGGGACGCCGATGAGTTCCGAAGCAGCAGCGGTGCCGCAGAAGAAGTGGTGGAACGGTCTTTTCCAGGGCCTCCAGAAGATGGGCCGCAGCCTCCAGCTGCCCATCGCCGTCCTGCCCGCGGCGGGCATCCTCAACCGCCTCGGCCAGCCGGACGTCTTCGGCGCCGACGGCCTCGGCTGGGACAACGTCGCCAAGGTCTTCGCGGCGGCGGGCGGCTCGCTCCTGGACTCCACCCTCGGCCTGCCCCTGCTGTTCTGCATCGGTGTCGCGATCGGCATGGCCAAGAAGTCGGACGGCTCCACGGCCCTCGCGGCGGTCGCGGGTTTCCTCGTCTACTACGCGGTGCTTCGCGCCTTCCCCGACGACTGCCCCGCGGACACCACCTTCGGCGCGGCGGGCATGTGGAGCGGCGTCTGCATCGCGCAGGACGGCACGCCCGCACAGGCGGCGTACCAGAACCCAGGGGTCTTCGGCGGCATCGTGATGGGCCTGCTCGCCGCGTGGTTCTGGCAGCGCTACCACCGCGTGAAGCTGGTCGACTGGCTCGGCTTCTTCAACGGCCGCCGTCTGGTGCCGATCATCATGGCCTTCGTCGGCCTGGTCTTCGCGGGTCTGTGCGTCTGGATCTGGCCGCCCATCGGTGACGCGCTCACCCACTTCTCCAAGTGGCTCGTGGACCTCGGGTGGCTCGGCTCCGGCATCTTCGGTGTGGCCAACCGCGCGCTGCTCACGATCGGCCTGCACCAGTTCCTGAACACGTTCGTCTGGTTCCAGTTCGGCGACTTCACCAAGCCGGACGGCACGATCGTCCACGGTGACATCAACCGCTTCCTGGCGGGCGACCCGACGGCGGGCCAGTTCACGTCGGGCTTCTTCCCGATCATGATGTTCGCGCTCCCGGCGGCGGCCCTGGCGATCACGCACGCGGCCCGTCCGGAGCGGCGCAAGGTGGTCGGCGGCATGATGCTCTCGGTCGGTCTGACGTCGTTCGTCACGGGCATCACCGAACCGATCGAGTACTCGTTCCTGTTCATCGCGCCCCTGCTGTACGCGATCCACGCGGTCCTCACGGGTGTGTCCATGGCGGTGACGTGGGGCCTGGGGGTCAAGGACGGCTTCAGCTTCTCGGCGGGTCTGATCGACTACGTCATCAACTGGAGCCTGGCGACCAAACCCTGGCTGATCATTCCGATCGGTCTTGTCTTCGCGGCGGTGTACTACGCCCTGTTCAGCTTTGTGATCCGCAAGTTCAACCTTCCGACGCCGGGGCGAGAACCGGAAGAGGAAGCGGAAGCGCAGGATGCGGAGCAGACGAAGGCATAGCCCTTGGCAGGGGGCGGATCGGCGCCTGGCGCGCGGCCTCCCGCGGAGCACATACGGAAGACCCTCGGCCCTACCGGGCCGGGGGTCTTTCTGCGTTCATTTCGCGTTATGGCCGACCCCACAAAACTCGTGGGTTCCTTACGTCACCTTCACCGTGCTACAACAGGTCTACACCACTAATTGGTGTAGACCACGCGGCTCTCGCCGCGGTCCCTGGAGACGCCGCCGTCCCCCTCTGCCTTGTCCTTGGCGGCGCCTTGCCCACTGGAGGAAGTTGTGTCCACGGCCAGTGCCGCCCCCGCGGCCGACAAGAAGAAGGGCGCAGGCGCGATGGCTGTCATGCAGCGCATCGGCCGCAGCCTCATGCTGCCGGTCGCCGTGCTGCCCGCAGGCGCCCTGCTCATCCGCCTCGGCCAGCCCGACATGCTCGGCCGCGATTCCTTCCCCGCGTTCATCACCAAGATCGCCACGTTCATGGCGGCCGGCGGCAGCGCGATCATCGACAACATGGCGCTGCTGTTCGCCGTGGGCATCGCGATCGGCTTCGCCAAGAAGTCGGACGGCTCGACGGCCCTCGCGGCCGTCACCGGCTACCTGGTCTTCCAGAAGGTGCTCGGCACCTTCACGGACAAGAACCTGCCGAAGATCGCCACCGCCGTCGACGGCAAGGTCGTCATGGTGGAAGCGCCGGTGGACGCCAAGGTCCTGGGCGGTGTGGTCATGGGCATAGTCGTGGCCCTGCTGTACCAGAAGTTCTACCGGACGAAGCTGCCCGACTGGGCGGGCTTCTTCGGTGGCCGCCGCCTGGTCCCGATCCTCTCCGCCTTCGCGGGTCTGTTCATCGGCATCATCTTCGGCTACATCTGGCCGGTCCTCGGCACGGGTCTGCACAACTTCGGTGAGTGGCTGGTCGGTTCGGGCGCGGTCGGCGCGGGCATCTTCGGTGTCGTCAACCGTGCGCTGATCCCCGTCGGCATGCACCACCTGCTGAACTCGTTCCCGTGGTTCCAGGCCGGTTCGTACGAGGGCAAGAGCGGCGACATCGCCCGCTTCCTCCAGGGTGACCCCTCCGCCGGACAGTTCATGACCGGCTTCTTCCCGATCATGATGTTCGCCCTCCCCGCGGCCTGCCTCGCGATCGTGCACTGTGCACGCCCCGAGCGCCGCAAGGTCGTCGGCGGCATGATGTTCTCGCTCGCGCTCACCGCGTTCGTCACCGGTGTGACCGAGCCGATCGAGTTCACCTTCATGTTCATCGCCCCGGTGCTCTACGCGATCCACGCGGTCCTCACCGGTGTCTCCATGGCGCTCACCTGGGCGCTCGGCATGAAGGACGGCTTCGGCTTCTCGGCCGGTGCGATCGACTTCTTCCTCAACCTGGGCATCGCGACCAAGCCCTGGATGCTCGTGCTCGTCGGCCTCTGCTTCGCGGCGGTCTACTACGCGATCTTCCGCTTCGCGATCACCAAGTGGAACCTCCCGACGCCGGGCCGCGAGTCCGACGAGGAGCTCGCCGAGCTCCAGAAGGCCGAGGGGAAGTAGCCCCCGGCCCCACCTCAGGACATAAGCCCCTCGCCATCGGTACCAACGGCGAGGGGCTTTGTCATGCTCTGCGGCTTACGGTCGAAGACATGACCAGCACCCCTCAAGCCCCCCAGGCCCCTCAGACCCCTCAGACCCCCCGCATCCTCGACCTGGACCGCGCCGGCCTCTCCGCCCTCCGAGGCCGCGCCCTGACCGCGTCGGTCGCCGCCGCCGAGGGGCGCACCATGGTCGGCGAGGTGTTCGCCGACCGG
The DNA here is from genome assembly GCF_042667685.1 of Streptomyces sp. NPDC057302. Taxonomy (NCBI): domain Bacteria; kingdom Bacillati; phylum Actinomycetota; class Actinomycetes; order Kitasatosporales; family Streptomycetaceae; genus Streptomyces; species Streptomyces sp. NPDC057302. The sequence continues at coordinate 4,453 of NZ_JBHUZJ010000058.1, forward strand.
GCGGCGCTCGTGCCGATGCCCGGCATGCCGGGTGTGCACAATGCCGAGCTCGTCGCGGCCTTCGGCGCCGACATCGTCGTACTGAACCTGATCGAGCGGGCCTGGGACGGCGAGCGGCTCGACCTGCCGGGGCTCGGCACCTTCGCGTCCATCGGCGAGCTCGCCGACTTCATCGGCAGGCCCATCGGCATCAACCTGGAGCCCGGCGACGTCCCCGAGATCCGCCGCGCCAAGCCCGAGTACGCCAGGCGGCTCATCGACATGGGTGCGGCGATGCTCTGCCTGACGGCGAATCCCGGGACGGGCGGTTCGTACGAGGGACTCGCGCGGGTCACGGAGGAGCTACGGCAGGGCCTCGGTGACGACGTCGCGCTGTGGAGCGGCAAGATGCACCACGCCGGGCACCCGGAGCGGGTCACGGCCGCCCGGCTGACCTCGCTGGTGGACGCGGGCGCCGACGGGGTGGTCATGCCGCTGCCGGGGACGCTGCCCGGCGTCACCAAGGAGCTGGCGGCCGAGGCCGTGGCCGCGGTGCAGGACGCGGGGGCGGTCGTGATGGGGGCGATCGGCACCAGCCAGGAGGGCAGCCACGTCAACGTCGTGCCGCAGCTGGCCCTGAACGCGAAGGAAGTGGGCGTCGACGCGCACCACTTCGGGGACTCCTACCTGCCGGGCATGTGCGATCCGGAGGTCATGTACGCGTACTCGGTCGCGATCCGCGGCCGCCGCCACACCTGGAACAGGATGGCGCTCGGCGGCCGCGGAACCAGGCGCTAGAGCCAGCTGACAGACCGGGCTAGACCGAGTAGCTCCGGCCGGGTGTTGCCAGTTCGGCCGGTCCTTCGTACGCCGTCCGGGCGTCCGCCAGGTTCACCTGGGGGTCCGTCCACGGCGGGATGTGGGTGAGCAGGAGCCGCGCGGCGCTCGCGCGCTGGGCGGACTCGCCCGCCTCACGGCCGTTGAGGTGCAGGTCGGGGATGTTCTCCTTGCCGTCCGTGAAGGCAGCTTCGCAGAGGAACAGGTCGGTGTCGGCGGCCAGTTCGTCGAGCGCGCCGCACACGCCGGTGTCTCCCGAGTACGTGAGGGACCTGCCTCCGTGCTCGACGCGGATGGCGTACGCCTCGACGGGGTGGCGCATCTTCTCCGTGCGGACCGCGAAGGGGCCGATGTCGAACGAGGCCGGCTTGACGGTGTGGAAGTCGAATACCTCGCTCATCGAGGAGGCCGACGGGGTGTCGGCGTACGCGGTGGTCAGACGCTGCTCGGTGCCCTCTGGCCCGTAGACCGGGATGGGGGCGCAGCGGCCGCCTTCGTGCCGGTAGTAGCGCGCCACGAAGTAGGCGCACATGTCGATGCAGTGGTCGGCGTGCAGATGGCTGAGGAAGATCGCGTCGACGTCGTACAGACCGATGTGGCGCTGCAACTCGCCCAGGGCACCATTGCCCATGTCGAGAAGCAGCCGGAAGCCGTCGGCCTCGACGAGGTAGCTCGAGCAGGCCGAGTCCGCGGACGGAAACGACCCCGAGCAGCCGACGACGGTGAGCTTCATGGAGCGGAAACCTCCGGGGGCGAAACGGGGGTTGTGCGGGGGCCTTGCGGGGGCTCGCGAGGGCCTGCGGGAGGCCCTTCGAAGAGTTCTGCGATCCGTCGAGCGTAAGGCGCAAAAGGTCCGGTCGCTCCTCCGTCGTGGGCCGTTGTGGGAGAACTCACCTGCGGTGTCACCGGTTCGGGGGGCGCGCGGGGCGGGGTGCGCGCCGGTACCGTCTGCCGTATGGATACGTCGTGGTGGCTCGCGCTGGCCGCTGTTCTGGTGCTCGCGATGGTCGCCGCGGTGGTGGACGGCCGGGGCCGCAGCGACCGTGGACCCCGTGGCGGGACGACCCGCCCGCCGAGCCGCCCGCGCGGGCCGCGGCGCAGGCGGTCCGGGCCCCGACCGGCGGAGATCTGGTGGGCGAAGGTGCCCTACGAGGACGGGCCCGGCGAGAAGGACCGGCCCTGTCTCGTGCTTTCGGTGCGGGGCGGGAGCGCGGTCGTCGCGAAGATCACCAGCAAGTACCACGACGAGCGGGCCGGGGTGATCCCGCTGCCGCCGGGGTCGGTGGGTGACGCGCGGGGTCGGCCCAGCTTCCTGGAGACGGACGAGCTGCGGGACGTGCCGGTGGGGGAGTTCCGCAGGCGGGCGGGGATCGTGGATCCGGCGCTGTGGGATCAGGTGCGGTACTTGGCGGGGTAGACGTCAGAACGCCGGACGGGCTGGAGAGATCCAGCCCGTCCGGCGTTTGAGGACGAACACGGCGAAGCCGGTGACGAGCCCGCTCCGCGGGGGCGCCTAAGCCCACAGCTGGCCCTGCAGCGTCTCGATCGCCGCCTCGGTCGTCTCGGCGGTGTAGACGCCCGTCGAGAGGTACTTCCAGCCCCCGTCGGCCACCACGAACACGATGTCGGCGGACTCCCCCGCCGCCACCGCCTTCTTGCCCACGCCGATCGCCGCGTGCAGCGCGGCCCCGGTGGAGACCCCCGCGAAGATCCCCTCCTGTTGGAGGAGCTCGCGGGTGCGCGTGACCGCGTCGGCCGAGCCGACCGAGAAGCGGGTGGTCAGGACGGAGGCGTCGTACAGCTCGGGGACGAAGCCCTCGTCCAGGTTGCGCAGGCCGTACACGAGGTCGTCGTAGCGGGGCTCCGCGGCGACGACCTTGATGTCCGGCTTCTGCTCGCGCAGGAAGCGGCCCACGCCCATGAGCGTGCCCGTGGTGCCGAGCCCCGCCACGAAGTGGGTGACGGAGGGCAGGTCCGCGAGGATCTCCGGGCCGGTCGTCGCGTAGTGCGCGCCCGCGTTGTCCGGGTTGCCGTACTGGTAGAGCATCACCCAGTCCGGGTGCTCGGCCGCCAGCTCCTTGGCGACGCGTACCGCCGTGTTGGAGCCGCCGGCCGCCGGGGACGGGATGATCTCCGCGCCCCACATGGCGAGGAGCTCACGCCGCTCCTGCGAGGTGTTCTCCGGCATGACGCACACGATGCGGTAGCCCTTGAGCTTGGCCGCCATGGCCAGCGAGATGCCCGTGTTGCCGGACGTCGGCTCCAGGATCGTGCAGCCGGGCGTCAACCGCCCGTCCTTCTCCGCCTGTTCGACCATGTGCAGCGCCGGGCGGTCCTTGATGGAGCCGGTCGGGTTCCGGTCCTCCAGCTTCGCCCAGATGCGGACGTCGTCGGAGGGGGAGAGGCGCGGCAGGCGGACGAGGGGCGTGTTGCCCACGGCCGCCAGCGGGGAGTCGTAGCGAGGCATCCGCGATCAGACCATGCCGCCGGCCACGGCCGGGAGGATCGTGACGCTGTCGCCGTCCGTGAGCTTGGTGGTGATGCCGTCCAGGAAGCGGACGTCCTCGTCGTTCAGGTACACGTTCACGAAGCGGCGCAGTTTGTCGCCGTTCGCCGGGTCGATGAGCCGCTCGGCGATGCCCGCGTGCCGCGAGTCGAGGTCGGTGAAGAGCTCGGCGAGGGTGTCACCGCTGCCCTCGACGGCCTTGGCGCCGTCGGTGTAGGTGCGGAGGATGGTCGGGATGCGGACCTCGATGGCCATGGCGGGGAGCTCCTGTCGGGAGAAGTCACGTGGGTGGGCGCGCGGCGGCCCGGTGGTGCGGGTACGTAAGTTCGGGTGCGTGAGGCTCTGCTGCGCAGGGCGCTACGCGGGGTGGCGCCGCGGCTCACGGCCGTACGGCGGCGGCGGTCAGCGCGAACAGATCGCGCTGGAAAGCCTGCACAAATCGACGTGCAGACGCGCAACGAGCAGCATGCCCGGCATCTTGTCGCTCACGTCGTGGGGAACCATGCGGTCATCGTATCGATTCCCGGTCCGGGTTCTGGAATGTGATCTCGCATGGTGGACGGATTGCGTCCATCACCTGGATGGCGGGAGATACGTGACCGTCGGCGCCCCGGTCACGGGGTGCACCGAGACCTCCGCCGTGACCCCGTACACCTCGGCGAGGAGCTCGCTGGTCAGGACCTCCTTCGGCGGTCCCGACGCGACGAGGCGGCCCGCGTCGAGCACGTACAGACGATCGCAGTAGTACGCGGCCAGATTCAGGTCGTGCAGGGCCAGGAGATTCGTCGTGCCGAGGTCGCGGACCAGGGAGAGGATCTCCAGCTGGTAGCGGATGTCCAGGTGGTTGGTCGGTTCGTCCAGGACCAGGACCCCGGGCTCCTGCACCAGCGCCCTCGCCACCAGGGCGCGCTGGCGCTCGCCGCCGGAGAGCCCGGCGAAGGCGCGGTGGGCGAGATCGGCGGCCCCGACCCGCTCCAGGGCCTCGCCGACCAGGGCGGCGTCCCGCGCGGTGTCCGCCTCCCAGAAGCGCTTGTGCGGGGAGCGGCCCATGGCGACGATCTGCCGGACGGTGAGCTCGAAGCCGGTGTGCCCGTCCTGCGGGACGGTGGCGATGCGGCGGGCGCGGTCCTTGGCCGAGCGGGCCGCGAGGTCGTCGCCGTCCAGGAGCACGCGCCCGCCGGTGGGCGTGAGGGTGCCGTAGACGCAGCGCAGGAGGGTGGTCTTGCCGCTGCCGTTGGGGCCGACCAGGCCGACGGTCTCGCCTCGGGCGGCGTGCAGGGTGACGTCGTCGACGAGGGGCTTCCCACCTGTGCGGTAGGTGAGGGACTCGGCGGTCAGGGTCGCCGCGGGGTTGCTCACGCGGTCGCCTCCGTACGGTTCCTTCGCAGCATCCAGAGGAAGAACGGGCCGCCCGTCAGCGCCGTCAGGACGCCGACCGGGATGTCCTGCGGGGCCGCGACCGTGCGCGCGGCGAGGTCGGCCGCCACCAGGAACACCGCGCCCATCAGGGCCACCACCGGCAGGAGCGCCCGGTGGGCGGCGCCGACCAGCATCCGGGCCGCGTGCGGCACCATCAGGCCGACGAAGCCGATGGCTCCGCTGTAGGCGACGAGTACGCCGGTCAGGAGCGAGGCGAGGACGAAGACGGCGGCGCGGAAGCGGGCCGTGTCCAGGCCGAGGACGGTGGCGCCCTCCTCGCCGACCAGGAGCAGGTCCAGGGGGCGGGCCAGGGCGACGAGCAGCGCCGTGCCCACGATCAGGGCGGCGCCGGGCAGGGCGAGCATGTCCCAGCGGGCGCTGCCGAGTCCGCCGAGCGTCCAGTACAGGACTTCCTTCAGGTGGTCCGTGCTGTCGGCCATGATCAGGATCAGGCTGGTCAGGGCGGAGAGGATGTACGAGACGGCCACTCCGGCCAGGATCAGGCGCCCGGTGGCGAAGCCCCCGCCTCCCGACCTCGCCAGGGTGTAGACGACGAGCAGGGAGAGCAGGGCGCCCACGAAGGCGGCGGCCGGGATGGTGACGGTGGTGGCCAGGCCCGTGCCGATGCCGAAGGCGCTGCCGAGGACGATGACGGCGACGGCTCCGGCGGAGGCGCCGGAGGAGACACCGAGCAGGAACGGGTCGGCCAGGGGGTTCCTGACCAGGGCCTGGAGGACGGTGCCGATGACGGCGAGGCCCGCGCCTACGGCCGCGCCGAGCAGGACCCGGGGTAGGCGGACGTCCAGCACGATCGTGCGGAACGGGGAGGGCTCCGCGCGGCCGGTGAGGATCTCCAGGACGTCGGCCGGGGGTATCCGAACCGAGCCCAGGACCAGGCCTGCGACGACCGCCGCCGCGAGGGCTGTCAGCAGCCCGGCGACGACGGTGCCGTACCGCAGCCTTACCCTCGCCGCGGACCGGTTGCCGTCGATCACCGGCTCCGCCGAATTCGTCCTCAAACGCCGGACGGCCTGAGGATTCACAGCTGGTCCGCCAGCTTTTCCACCGCCCCCGGTGCCCTCACCCCCACCACCGTGTCCGACAGCGGAAGGACCGCGAAGCGCTTGTGCTTGATGGCGGGGACGTCCGCGAGGACCGGGTCGTCCAGGAGGCGCTTCTTCTTCTGGGCGACCGTCGTGCCGCCGTAGTCGAGGATCACGATCATCTCGGGCTTGCGGTCGACCACCGACTCCCAGGACGCGTCGCCGAAGGACTTGTCCAGGTCGGCGAAGACGTTGCGCCCGCCCGCCCGTTCGATGATGTCGTTGCCGATGCCACGGCCGCCCGCAGTGAACGCGGTCTTGTCCCCGCTGTCGTAGACGAAGACCGGGACCCGCTTCTTGGACTTCAGCTTCTTCGCCGTGGCGGACAGCCGGCGCTCGGCGTCGCCCACCCACTCGTCCGCCCGCTGCCGCACCCCGAACGTGCTGCCGACCTCGCGGACCTCCTTGTAGACGTCGTCCATCGACACGGGCCGCTTCGCGCAGCCCTCGACGTTGAGGCGGCTCTCGACGCCGGACTTGGCCAGGGCCTTGCGGCTGCGGCCATCGCCCGCCTGGAACGCGCTCGCGTAGCCGCCGTAGACGAAGTCGGGGTTCGCGGCCAGGAGCTTCTCGTACGAGGGGTACTCCTTGGCGATGACCGGGGTGTCCGCGTACGCCTTCGCGTACTTCGGCAGCACCTTGTCGTCCAGGTACGCCGTGCCCGCGAGGCGGTCCTTCAGGCCCAGCTCCAGCATCACTTCCGTCGCGTGCTGGTTCATCGTCACGGCGCGCTCGGGGGGTGCTTCGTACGTCGTCTTCACGCCGCAGTTCGTGACCGTGTAGGGGAAGCCGGGGGCCTTCGCGGCGGGCTTTTCCGAAGCGGGGTCCGCGGCGGACGAGCAGGCGGCGAGCGGGACGAGCAGGGCCGCGGCGGCGAGCAGGCGTATGGGGCGGGGCATGGCTGGGCTGCCTCCTCCAGGGGATTCCGCGTCCCCTGCGTCGTGGGAGAAGAAGGCGGCAGGTCAGTTCCTGACTGCCCCGCCCGCGAAGGGTGGGGTCACAGTGGCGGGACCGTGCCGGATTCGCACCGGCTTCCTGGGCCCTGCCGCCTCAAAGGTGAAGCTCAGTATGCCTGGACGATCTCGACCTTCTCCTCGGTGACCTCCGCGTCCACGATCCGGAAGGAGCGGAACTGGAACTCGCCCGCGTCGTCGGCGTCGGCCGTGGAGACCAGGACGTAGTGGGCGCCGGGCTCGTTGGCGTACGAGATGTCCGTGCGCGAGGGGTAGGCCTCGGTCGCCGTGTGCGAGTGGTAGACGATCACCGGCTCCTCGTCGCGGTCGTCCATCTCGCGGTAGAGCTTGAGGAGGTCGGTCGAGTCGAACTCGTAGAACGTGGGCGAGCGGGCCGCGTTCAGCATCGGGATGAAGCGCTCGGGGCGGCCGGTGCCCTCCGGGCCCGCGACCACACCGCAGGCCTCGTCGGGGTGGTCCTGGCGCGCGTGCGCGACGATCTGGTCGTGGAGGGCCTGGGTGAGGGTCAGCATGGCAGCCAGGATAAGCAGAAGGGCCGGTCCGTACCGAAGAGTGGTACGGACCGGCCCACATGCTGGGATCAGGCGTTACGGCGCTACTTCTGCACCGTGTCCTGCGGCTCGGCCTCGCCGCCGCCCGTGGACTGCGCGTTGCCGCGCTTCTGCATGACCAGGTAGCCGACGCCGAGGATCAGGGCCCACACCGGAGCCGCGTAGAGCGAGATCCGGGCGTCCTTGTCGATACCCATCATCACGATGACCATGGCGATGAAGGCGAGGGCGAACCAGCTCGTGTACGGCGCTCCCGGCGCCCGGAAGGTGGACTGCGGCAGCTCGCCGCGGTCGGCCTTGCGGCGGTACTTGATCTGGCAGACCAGGATCATGATCCAGGCCCACATGCCGGAGATGGTAGCGAAGGAGACGACGTAGTTGAACGCCTCGCCCGGCCACTGGTAGTTGATCCAGACGCCGACCAGCATCAGCGCGGCGGAGAAGGTGGTGCCGACCAGGGGCAGGCCGTTCTTCGTGAGCTTGGTGAAGAACTTCGGGCCCTGCCCGTTGAGCGCCAGGTCGCGCAGCATGCGGCCGGTGGAGTACATACCGGAGTTGCAGGAGGAGAGCGCGGCCGTCAGGACGACGAAGTTGACGATCGCGGCGCCGACGCCGAGGCCCATCTTGTCGAAGGCGGCGACGAACGGCGAGACGCCCGGCACGAACTCCGTCCACGGCACGACCGAGAGGATCATGATGAGCGCGCCGACGTAGAAGACGGCGATGCGCCACGGCACGGTGTTGATGGCCTTGGGCAGGACGGTCTTCGGGTCCTTGGACTCCCCCGCGGTGACGCCGACGAGCTCGACGGCGAGGAAGGCGAACATCACGATCTGGAGCGTCATCAGCGTCGAGCCGATGCCGTTGGGGAAGAAGCCGCCCTGGTCCCACAGGTGGGAGACGGAAGCGGTGTCACCGGCGTCGGAGAAGCCGATGGTGAGGATTCCGGCGCAGATCAGGATCATGCCGATGATCGCGGTGACCTTGACCATCGAGAACCAGAACTCGAGCTCGCCGAAGAGCTTCACGGAGATCAGGTTGGCGCCGTACAGGATGACCGTGAAGATCAGCGCGTAGGCCCATTGTGGAATGGAGTCGTGCGTCCAGTACTGCATGTACTGGGCCGCCGCCGTGACTTCCGTGATGCCGGTGACGACCCAGAAGAGCCAGTACGTCCAGCCGGTCACGTACCCGAAGAACGGGCCGATGAATTCACGTGCGTACTCCGAGAAGGAGCCCGACACGGCGCGGTACATGAGCAGCTCGCCCAGGGCACGCATGATGAAGAAGATGACGAGGCCGGCGATGGCGTAAGCCAGGATGAGGCTCGGACCGGCCTTGTGGATGGCCTTGCCCGCGCCGAGGAACAGGCCGGTGCCGATGGCACCGCCGATCGCGATCATCTGGATCTGCCGGGCACCGAGCCCGCGCTGATAACCCTCGCCTGACGAACCGGACGAACCGCCCGCTCCGCCGGCCTCATTGCCGTCGTGATGCTCTTCGACCTGCACTGAGGTCATGGTGACGCCTTTCTCCACGCTAGATCCGTGCCCGCAAGTCTGCGTATGGCAACGGATCAGGTCCTGATCCCCCCGGATATGGATGGAGTGCTACCGGCGGTCTGCCGGCCCGAGCGCCACCGGTGACATGGGTGGCGTCACCGAGTGGTCGTGAAGATTTATCACGGCGGCAATAGTGGCTGATGGGGCCGCATGTGGCCCATGCCACGAGAAGAACCGGACAAAATTCCCTCGCCGCATCAAAGGCGGGCATTGAAGTGACACGATCGTTATCCGGATTTGAGCGTCCGATGAGCGAACGGGAGGTAACCGCTGCTACATACAACGATTTTGTCGCCGCCCGGTGTGACCTCTAACCCATGAGGGTGCCGACCAGCGTCTCCTGGAGACCGCCCAGCCAGAGGTAGGCCATCACCATCGGCTTGCGGGGATCGGCGTCCGGCAGCTGGTAGAGCAGGTCGGTGTCGTCCTCGTCCGTCACTTCGAGGCGCGCGCCGATCGCCAGGCGGAGGTCGTTGAGCGAGCCGAGCCAGTGCCGCGACTCGTCGGTGGACAGCTTCAGTACGGCGCCGCCCTCGCCCTTGGACGTCATGGCGTCGAGGCTGCGGATCACCACCAGGGCGTCGTCCCGCTTCTTGGCCCGCAGGTCGTTCTCGGTGAAGCGCCTGAACTCCGAGGAGTACGCGCGCAGTTCGTCGGGATCGGCGGCGCCCTCCTCGCTGCCGGGTCCGCCGTACGCGTCAGGCAGCAGCCGCTGGAGGACCGGGTCGGTGGGCGGTTCGCTGGGGCCCTCGGCGAACAGCTCCGCGAGGGGGTCGTCCGAGGCGTCCTCGGCCGGTCCGGGGCCGATCAGCTCCAGGAGCTGCACGGTGAGGGAGCGGATGATCGAGATCTCGACCTCGTCGAGCGCGACGGCGGCGCCGCCCCCGGGGATGGCTTCGAATTGTCCTGGCATCAGATGCGTCGCTACTTCCGGTCCTGCTGGAGGGTGGCCCAGAGCCCATACCCGTGCATGGCCTGTACGTCGCGCTCCATCTCCTCGCGGGAGCCGGTGGAGACGACCGCGCGGCCCTTGTGATGCACGTCCATCATCAGCTTCGTGGCCTTCTCCTTCGAGTACCCGAAGTAGGACTGGAACACATAGGCCACGTAACTCATCAAATTGACCGGGTCGTTGTGGACGAGCGTGATCCATGGGACATCCGGCTCCGGAACGGCGAAGGTCTCTTCGGCCGATTCGGGGCGGGTGATCTCTGCGGGAGCCGTACTCACTTGTCCCATGCTGCCACCCGCAGGGGGCCCTCGCACAAATGGGCCCAGGAAATCGTCAGAGTGACGAGATGCGGGGTAGCATCCTTCGTATGAACACAGCGGACCTTGGGCTGCCGGTGGATGTTCCGTCGACAGCGCTCTTCACGGATCACTACGAGCTCACGATGCTGCAGGCCGCGCTGAAGGCCGGCACCGCCGATCGGCGCTCCGTCTTCGAGGTCTTCACGCGCAGACTGCCCGAGGGGCGCCGCTACGGAGTGGTGGCCGGAACCGGCCGGGTCCTGGACGCCGTCGAGAACTTCCGCTTCGACGCCGACGTCATCGGATTCCTGCGCGAGCGCCGCGTCGTCGACGAGACGACCCTCGAATGGCTCTCCTCGTACCGCTTCAGCGGTGACATCTGGGGCTATCCGGAGGGCGAGGTCTACTTCCCGGGCTCGCCGATCCTGCGCGTCGAGGGCTCCTTCGCGGAGTGCGTGCTCCTGGAGACGGTGATCCTCTCCATCCTCAACCACGACTCGGCGATCGCGGCCGCGGCCTCCCGGATGGCGTCGGCCGCCGGTGAGCGCCCGCTGATCGAGATGGGCGCACGGCGTACGCACGAGCTCGCGGCCGTCGCCGCCTCGCGCGCCGCGTACGTCGGCGGCTTCACCACCACCTCCGACCTGGCGGCGGGCTTCCGCTACGACATCCCCACGGTCGGCACGTCCGCCCACGCCTTCACCCTCCTGCACGACAACGAACGCGACGCCTTCCAGGCCCAGGTGGACTCCCTGGGCCCCGGCACCACGCTGCTCGTCGACACGTACGACGTGACCGAGGCCGTCCGCACCGCCGTCGAGGTCGCGGGGCCCGAGCTGGGCGCCGTGCGCATCGACTCCGGGGACCTGCTCCTGGTCGCGCACCGGGTGCGCCAGCAGCTCGACGAGCTGGGCGCCACGAAGACGAAGATCGTCGTGACCTCGGACCTGGACGAGTACGCCATCGCCTCCCTCGCGGCGGCGCCCGTGGACGCGTACGGCGTGGGCACGCAGCTCGTCATCGGGTCCGGGCACCCGACCTGCTCGATGGTCTACAAGCTGGTGGCTCGCGCCCACTCGGCGGACGCGAAGGCTCCGCTTGAGCCGGTGGCCAAGAAGTCGCTCGGCGCCAAGTCGTCCGTGGGCGGTCGCAAGTGGGCCGCGCGGCGGCCCGACGAGTACGGGGTGGCCGAGGCCGAGGTGATCGGCACGGGCGCCGTGCCGGTGGAGCTCGCCGACCACCAGCTCCTCGTCGAGCTGGTCAAGGGCGGCGAGGTCGTGGCGCGCGAGCCGCTCGACACCGTGCGCGAGCGGCACGCGGCGGCGCGGGAGCGGCTTCCGCTGTCGGCGACGCAGCTGTCCAAGGGCGAGGCGGTCATTCCGACGGAATACATCTGAATTGTGCGCCGGAGTGCGGAGCGGGGCGTTCGAACGCCCTCTCCCGCATCGCCGTGGAAGTCTCTACGCTCGGTTCATCCGGCCGAGTTCCCTCTCTCTTCCTCACTGCCTACGAGCCTTGCCGAGCCGAAGGACACCCGATGCGCCGCGCTCTGATCGTCGTCGATGTGCAGAACGACTTCTGCGAGGGCGGCAGCCTCGCGGTCGCGGGGGGATCGGACGTGGCCGCCGCGATCACCGAGCTGATCGGCCAGGCGCCCGCGGGCTACCGGCACGTGGTGGCCACCCGTGATCACCACATCGACCCGGGCGACCACTTCTCGGACCACCCGGACTACGTGCGTTCATGGCCCCCGCACTGCGTGGCGGGCACGGAGGGCACCGGGTTCCACCCGAACTTCGCGCCGGTCGTCGCCTCCGGGGCCATCGACACGGTGTTCGACAAGGGTGCCTATTCGGCCGCCTACAGCGGCTTCGAGGGGACCGACGAGAACGGCGTGTCCCTGGCGGACTGGCTGCGGGCCCGGAAGATCACCGACGTGGACGTGGTGGGCATCGCCACGGACCACTGCGTACGCGCCACCGCGCTCGACGCGGTACGGGAGGGCTTCGGCACGGCAGTCCTGCTCGACCTGACCGCAGGCGTCTCCGAGGAGACCACGGAGCGGGCCCTGGAGGACCTCAGAACGGCCGGAGTGGAACTGACGGGCAAGCCGGTGGTCTGAGCCCGGCAGGGGCGCGGGAGCGCCCCCTCACACACCCGAGGCGCTGGTCTCCGGCCGTCCGGGCCGTTGCCGCTTCAGGGCCCGGATGGGATGCCAGAGCTCAGCGGCGGCGTCCGGCGCCGTGCGCCATATCAACCCGTCCGGATGGTGCAGCACCGCCGTGATCTCGTCCGGCGTCGGCGGCTCCGCGTTGCCCCGCAGGTACACCGCGCGCATGCCCAGATTCCGCAGCCGCGTCAGCGCCCTCGCGCGGTTCACCGCGTGGACGATCATCCGGACGTTGCCGCCGCCCATGACAGGGCTCGGCAGGGTCAGGGCCACCACCACACTGCCGTTCGGCAGCTTGCTGAAACCTCCTGCGGACATGGCTGGTCACACCCCCGTGAGACGTCGCACGGGGCCCGAAACCGGAACAGCCGGACCCCGTGTCAATAAGAAATCCACAGGACGCACCTAAACACGATCGGCCGCCGCCCGCTAGAGGGCGACGGCCGATCATGGCTTGACCTGCGAAAACGCTAATTACTTCTTGGAGGGACCCACCTGGACCGTGATCGAGGAGCCATCCTTCGGCTGCTTGATGATCTTGATCTGGGTGTTGGTGTCAGTGACCTTGACACTTCCCGTGCCGTTCTCCTTGAACCAGTAGGTGCCCTTGTGGTCGTCGAAGACCGGAACACCCTTCTGGGACTTGATCTTCAGCGCGACGTCCGCGTTGTGGAGCGTGAACTTGTCCGTCGCGAACTTGCTGAAGGGCGCGTCGAACGGCTGGATCTTGTTGCGCAGCAGCGTGCCGTCCGCCCACTTGAGCGGCTTGGCGTGCGCGTCCACCGGAAGGATCAGACCCTCGCCGGGGTGCGCGCTGGTGTTGTTGTCCTTCTGCGAGGTGTCCCACTGCCAGACCATGAGGCCGGTCTGGTAGGGGTAGTGCTCGACCCAGTCCGGACGAGACTTCGAGAAGCCGAAGTTGTACGGGCCGTTCTTCAGGGTCTTGTCGTACGACACGTACTGCCGGTTCTCGGCGAGGTAGTACTGGTCGTACTTCTTGGTGAAGGACTCGCCGATGCGCGAAAAGCCCTTCGCCGTCCAGCCGTTGTCGTCGCCCTCGGCGCCGTCCTCGAAGACCTTGGCGCCGTCCGCGGTGATCGCGAGGGCGTCGGCCGCGAAGCCCTTGCCGCCCGCGCCGCCGTCCGTGGAGTACCGGAAACGGACGTCGATCTTCTTGCCGGCGTACGCGTCGAGCGGGAACGCGAGCTTCTTGTACGCACCCGAAGCACCGGTCAACGCGGGCTTGTCACCGGCGTCGCGCGGGATGGGCTTGCCGTCCGCGGTGCCGTCCACCGGCGTCCAGTTGGCGCCGCCGTCCGTCGATACCTCGGTGTAGAGGTAGTCGTAGTTGGCCTCGATGTCCCACCAACCGTCCAGGGAGAGCGCGGCCTTGGACTTGCCGGTCAGGTCGACCGAGCGCGTCAGGGTGTTCTTGAGGTCGTCGCCCTGGTCGCTCCACCACTGCTTGGAGCCCTCGGTCGGCTTGGTCACCGTGGTGGTGACGGCCTTCTTCGGGAGGTCGACGACGAGCGCCTGACGGTGGCGGGTGTTGTACTCGGAGACGCCCAGCTTGTGCTCGGACATCGTCGCGGCCTTGGCCTTGGCGTAGTCGAGCCAGCCCAGCTGGAACTTGTCCCAGGCCGTCATGTCGCCGGGCAGGTCACCGATGGCGTTCTTGCCGGTGCCGAGCCAGGACCCTGCCGACATCAGCGACCAGAAGCCGACCGAGTTCTCGCCCTTGCCCGAGGTGTCGTACAGGTCGGGCAGACCGAGGTCGTGGCCGTACTCGTGGGCGAAGACGCCGAGGCCGCCGTTCTCCGGCTGCATCGTGTAGTCGCCGACCCAGATGCCCGAGTCGCCGATCTGCGTGCCGCCCGCCTTGTTCTGGCCGGGACCGGTGTTGCCCGCGTCGTTGCCGTACGCGTACCAGCGGTGCGCCCACAGGGCGTTCTCGCCCTCGGCGCCGCCGCCGGCCGACTCGTCCTCGCCCGCGTGCACGAGCTGGAAGTGGTCGATGTAGCCGTCCGGCTCGTTGAAGTTGCCGTCGCCGTCGAAGTCGTAGCGGTCCCAGAGGTCGTACTTGGCGAGGTCCGCCTTGATCTGGGCGTCCGTGCGGCCCTGGGCCTTCTGGTCCTTGGTCCAGGCGGTGACGCCGTCCTTGACCGCGTCCCAGACGTTCGGGCAGTTGGTGTCGCCGCAGTAGTTGGAGCCGTACCGCGCTTCGTTGTAGTCGACCTTGACCCAGTCGGAGACCTCTCCGTCGACCGAGTAACGGCCGGACGAGGTCTTCTCGTAGTAGGTCTTCAGGGACTCCTTCTTCTTGCCCTTGGAGTCCTTGCCCTCACCGAAGTAGAGGTCCTGGAAGTGCTTCTGGTTGTAGTCCTTCTGCCAGGCCGTGCTGTTGTCCTTCGCACGGTCCGGCTTGGCTATCGTGTTGTGCGCGGGGCCCGCCTTGCCGCCGTACTTCTTGACCGGCGCCTCGGGGCCCTCGGGACCGTCGGGGTCGTACATGGTGGTGTCGTCCACCTTGTCCCCGAACTCCACCAGGATCGTGAAGATCTTGTCGGTCTTCTCCCGGCCCAGCTCGACGTACTTCTTGTCGTCGAGCTTCACGACCTGGGAGCCGCCGCGCTTCTGCACCTTGGCGTCGCCCGCGACGACCTGCTGAAGCGCCGCCTTGCGCTGCTGCGCCTGCTGCTTGCTGAAGGGCCCGT
Organism: Streptomyces sp. NPDC057302; assembly: GCF_042667685.1. NCBI lineage: Bacteria > Bacillati > Actinomycetota > Actinomycetes > Kitasatosporales > Streptomycetaceae > Streptomyces > Streptomyces sp. NPDC057302. Next base: position 19,519 of record NZ_JBHUZJ010000058.1, read on the forward strand.
CGAGGTCGTGGTCGACCTGCGCCTTGGTCCTTCCCGGGTCCTGCCGGTCGATGGCGGGAGCTCCGGTCGCCCCGCCGTCCTCGGCGGATGCCGTGGCTGCCGAGAACGTGGCGGCTGCCGCGGCCATCGCCACGGCAGCCGCGGTGGCTCTGAACGTCCGTCTTCTGACTGTCACTTGATGCTGTCCTCCCCCGCGTCCGCGCGAAGGCGGGCCGAAGTCCCGGTCGGAGGAGGTCCGCGCGCGATACGCGTCACAAGTGACGACATTGGACCGGAGATACGGAAGAAAAGACAGACCTTGACTTGAACAGGCCAAGTACACTATGCAGACCCACGGATCCGCTATCCGGACGCGTGCGCCCGCTGCCGGCATGGTCAACGGGCGCGTCCCACCGTCCACTTGATGGACGTCATGAACCCGTGCGCCCCCTGTGCTGCCGCACCGTGGGTTAGGTCACGCTTACCGCCCGTTCCCGTCGGGCATGCAGCGGATTAGAGTCAATCGACGGTGCGCTCCAGCGCGAGGCGGCATTTCTCAAGTCGCCGTAGCCGGGCACCCTTTGATTCGTATACAGCTTCACATTGGGCACGACCACCCCCGCATCCGCTGTCCCGAGGACGGATTACGCCATGCCTCGTCCCATGCCGCTGCCTCGTCCCACCCCCGCCCAGATCACGTACGGCACGCTGACCGTCGTCTGTTCGACGCTCGCCATGCTGCTGCTCTCCCAGACGAGCTCGGGTATCGGTGTCGCGGTGATAGCCGCCGCCGCGCTCGGCCTCGGGTTACTCGTGGCGATGACGGTTCCGCAGCCACAACCCGCGGCCTCACCGGCCGCACGGGTCACTCCGGCCGCCCGGACCGCGGACGAGCGCGTTCCGGCCCAGCGTGCCGCCGGTCCTGTCCTGGCCGACTCCGTACGCGAGCCGGCGGGCCCGTAACGATCACGGGCCCGCCGGTTACGCCACTGCCGTTGCCGCCGCCGCGGCGGTCTCCCGTCGTCAGCCGGTGCTGACCACGACGGTCTTGGCCGCCTTGTCGTGCAGGCCCTGCTTGTAGGGCTTGTCGAAGAAGCTCCAGCCGCCACAGATCGCTGTCCAGATGCAGGCGCAGCAGAAGGCGAACGGAAGCCAGAGGACGGCCGCGCGGACGAGCGCGGTCTGCAGGGTGGGGGTCGCCCCGTCGTTGAGGTTCGCGACCCGAAGACCCAGCCACTTCTTGCCCAGGGTCTGGCCCGTCCTGGAGATCATGAAGGTGTCGTACGCGATGTAGAGCACGGCGGCGAGCAGGGACTGCCCGAAGCTCTTGCCGTACTGCACCTCGTCGGGGTCGACGTCGAACTCGTTCGTGCCGAAGGCCCAGGAGAGCAGCCAGACGACCACGCCGACGAGGATCATGTCGATGATGCGGGCGAGCACGCGCTTGCCGCTCTCCGCCAGGGGCGGCATCCCGGCAAGCGGGTCACCGGCACCGCCGTAGGGATCTCCGCCTCCACCAGCGCCGCCGCCGTAGGGGTCACCGCCGTACGGCGGGGGCTGCTGCTTCCTGAAGGGGTCGTTGTCGTCGGGGGGCGGCGGGTATTGCGGCGGTTCGGTACTCATGCTGCGAGTCGACCGCGAGTGCGCCGGGGGCGCATCCGGCGAGCGGCTGTCCGGGTTAAGGGCTGAAAATTCAGCCCCTCCGGCGATTGAGGAGCGGGGTCTGGGGCGGAGCCCCAGGTGGGCCCCCGCGCCGAGCGGGTTTTCGGGAAGGGGCGGGGTCGGGGAAAGGGATCTAGCCCGCCACAAACGTTCCGGCAGCCTTGTCGTGCCAGCACTGGCGCCACGGCCGGTCGAACACGCACCACAGGACGCCGACGACCCCGATCACCAGGACCCCGGGAACGACGTAGACCAGCCACCGCTTCAACGCCACCCCGAACGTCGGCGTCTCGTGCTCCTCCATGTCCCGCACCTGGAGCCCGAGGACCTTCTTGCCCAGCGTCCGCCCCCACTTGGCCGTGGGCAGCACCTCGTAAAGGACGCCGAAGAGCAGCAGGACGCCCAGGACCATCCCCAGGTACCCCGCCGTGGTGCCGTCCAGCAGCCACACGGTGACCTTCTCGCCGGACATCTTCGCCGCGTCGATCTTGCTGTCGATGTGGTCGGCGGCCTTCGTGCCCAGCGGGAGCGCGGCGGCCCCCGTCACGGCCACCAGGAGGACGGTGTCGATGAGCCGCGCGGCGAACCGCTTGCCGAGTCCGGCGGGCCGCCCCGCCGCCTGGTTCTGCGCCATCGCGAGGAAGGGGTCACTGGCCACCGGCTTCCACGGCACGACGGGCTGCTGCTGGCCGTCCCCCTCGGCGAGCTGGTGCACCTGCTGCGCCCACGAGGGCGAGCCGCCACCGGGCCCCGAGGTCACGGGCGACGCCGCACCACCCGGCGCACCGCCCTGATGCGGGACGGTCGGCTGTACGGGGGCGGGCGCGGGCGCCGGTGCGGGCGCCGGGGCGGGGGTGGACGCAGGGGCGGGCGCGGCGGCCTGGGGAGGCACGGCGGCCTGCGCGGGCGCCGGGCTCTGCGCCGCCGTACCGGCCGACTTCGGGCGCAGCGCCCGGATCGCCATGGTGCCTTCGGTGGCGGGCGTGGCCGCGGTGGGCCGCACCGGGCCCGCGGGCCTGCGGAACGTCACCGTGCCCTCGGTCGTCGGGGGCTGCTGGTCCTTCGACGGCGGCTTGACCGCTCGGATCTGCACCGTGCCGGGCCCGTTGGTCTCCCCAGGAGCAGAGGGAGAAGCAGCGGGAGAGGGAGAGGGAGAAGCAGCGGCGGCAGGCGCCTCCGCGGGGGCCGGTCCGCCCGCCACTCGCGGGTCCCTCGGGTCCCGCGGATCCCCGCCCCACGAGACCCGGTGGTCCTGCTCGCCGCCGAGCCCCGCCTGCCGGGCCGAGTCCGCCTGCCACGCGGAGGCGGGTTCGGGCCTGGCCCCGTGCTGCGAGGGGATGTCGGCGGCACCCGCACCCGCACCGGCTGCCGACTCGGGCGCCGGCATGGGCTCCTCGTCGAAGAAGTGCGGCCCGGTCTCCTCGGCGGCCGCGGGTGCGGGCGCCGCCGCCCCCGGAGGCGCGGGGAGCGATTCGCCGTCGGTCGGGGCGGGACGACTGGTCCCGGGCACCCAGGCCGCACCGTTCCAGTACCGGACATATCCGGGAATGGACGGATCGGGGTAGTAGCCTTCGCGGGGCCTGTCGTCGCCTGGGGCCGGAGTTGGGGCGCTCATGTCCGTCGTCCCGTATCTGCTCGGGGGTCTTTTAGATGTTCCACATCTATCAGACCTCCGCGTCCCCCTGGGCGTCTCCTGCCCTACAGACCACTTTCCGGGCACAGTTCAACCAGGGCAACGAGCCTCTTCAACTTCGTACGGAAAAAGTTTCCGGAACCCGCGTAACGCTCGGCGCCCATCGCGCTCTCTCCTTGCACGGGCCCGCTCCAGGGCCCCGCACGAGGAAGGAACGCACCGACATGCACACCGTGGTGGAACGCGAGCTTGAGCTCAAACTCGTCCTCTCGCCGGAACGCGCGATCCCCGTCCCGGCCCGCCTCACCTACCGCACCGACGATCCCTACGCCGTCCACATCGCCTTCCACATCGGCTCCGAGCACCCCGTGAACTGGACGTTCGCCCGCGAACTGCTGGTCGAGGGGGTGTTCAGGCCCTGCGGGCACGGCGATGTCCGGGTCTGGCCGACCAAGGTCGACGGTCGCAGCGTCGTCCTGATGGCGCTGAGTTCACCCGACGGTGACGCCCTCCTTGAGGCGCCGTCGCCCGCCGTGTCCGCCTGGCTCGAGCGCACGCTGCGGGTGGTCCCTCCGGGCTCTGAGGCTGAGCGGCTCGGCATCGACGACGGCCTCGCCGAGCTGCTCACGCCGACCACGGGCCGTGTCGACGACCTCTGGCTGCGTGACCCGTGGCCCTCGGACGAGTCCAAGGACGGTGAGTGAGCTCCGACGCCACGGGGGCGAGAGCGGAGACACACGCACCGAAGGCTCAGAACAGTTTGCCGGGATTCAGGAGGGAGAGCGGGTCGAAGGCCGCCTTGATGGCGCGCTGCATCTCCACGCCCACCGGGCCGATCTCGCGCGCCAGCCACTCCTTCTTCAGGACGCCCACGCCGTGCTCGCCGGTGATCGTGCCGCCGAGTTCGAGACCGAGGGCCATGATCTCGTCGAAGGACTCGCGGGCGCGGCGGCCCTCGTCGAGGTCGGCGGCGTCGAAGCAGACGGTGGGGTGGGTGTTGCCGTCGCCCGCGTGCGCGCAGACCCCGATCGTGAGGCCGTACTTCTCGGCGATACGGTCGACGCCTTCGAGCATGTCGGAGAGCTTCGAGCGCGGCACGCACACGTCGTCGATCATCGTGGTGCCCTTGACGGCTTCGAGCGCGGTGAGCGACAACCGCCGTGCCTGGAGCAGCAGTTCGGACTCGGCCGCGTCCTCGGCCGGGACGACCTGGGTGGCGCCCGCGGCCTCGCAGAGCGCGCCGACGGCCGCGAGGTCCGCGGCGGGGTCCGGGGTGTCGAAGGCGGCGAGGAGCAGCGCTTCGGTGGTCTCCGGGAGGCCCATGTGGGCCAGCGCGTTGACGGCCCTGATGGTCGTGCGGTCCATCAGTTCCAGGAGTGAGGGGACGTGCCCCCCTTCCATGATCTTGCATACGGCGTCGCAGGCGGCCTTGGCCGAGCCGAACTCGGCGGCCAGGACCAGCTGCTGGGGCGGCTGGGGCTTCAGGGCGAGGGTCGCGCGGACGACGATGCCGAGGCTGCCCTCGGAGCCGACGAACAGGCGCGTGAGGTCGTAGCCGGCGACGCCCTTGGCCGTGCGGCGTCCGGTGCTCATGAGCCGTCCGTCGGCGAGGACGACGTCGAGCCCGAGGACGTACTCCGCCGTCACGCCGTACTTCACGCAGCACAGGCCGCCCGATGCCGTGCCGATGTTCCCGCCGATGGTGCAGGTCTCCCAACTGGACGGGTCCGGCGGGTAGTAGAGACCCTGTTCGTTCACGGCTCGGGAGAGCGTGGCGTTGACGACGCCGGGTTCGACGACCGCGATCCGGTCGACGGGGTTGATCTCCAGGATGCGGTCCATCTTGACCAGGGACAGCACGATGCAGCCCTCGCTGGCGTTCGCGCCGCCCGAGAGGCCCGTGCGGGCGCCCTGGGGGACCACCGGGATCCGTAGCTCGGTCGCCGTGCGCATGACGTGCTGGACCTGTTCGACGGTGCGTGGCAGGACGACGACGGCCGGGGTGCCCGCGTCGCAGAAGCTCGCCATGTCGTTCGCGTACGAGGCCGTGATGTCGGGGTCCGTGAGGAGGGCGTCGGCGGGGAGGCCGTCGTGGCCCTCGTGGCCTTCGCGGAGGAGTTCGATGAGTGTGCGGCTCATGATCACAGCCTCGCACCCGGGGCCATCGGTGTGAACCCGTGTGCGACGCCGGTCCGCGTGCCGGGATGTGCTCTTCATATTGACGCACAGTGAGCGTCATGGAGATCGAGACCGGGTCCGAGTCCGCGCCCCAGAAGGAACAGCGCCCGCCGTCCGCGCCCGCCGTCTGGAGCGAGTCGCCGCGGGGCTCGCGCCGCTCCCCCGCCGTGCGGCGGGTGCTGGTCGCCTCGGTCGCCGGTTGTGTGGTGCTGGGTGGCGTACTGGTGCTGCGGCCGGGCGCGGGCGGGAAGGCGGCGCCGCCCGCGCTCGGGCCCGCGGGGCGGGCCATGGCGGCGGCGGGCGCCGGAGCTCCGGCGGCGCTGCCCGATCTCACCGTGCTGATCGGGCAGCGGGAGGCGCATCTGCGCAAGCATCCCGGGGACGACGAGTCGTGGGCCGTGCTCGGGGCCGCCTACGTCGAGCGTGGCCTGCGGACGGCGGACTCCGCGTACTACCCCAGGGCGGAGGAGGCGCTGCGTACGTCCCTGAAGACGCGCCCGCAGGGGAACGCGCAGGCGCTGACGGGCATGGCGGTGCTCGCCAACGCGCGGCACGATTTCCGTGGGGCGAAGAAGTGGGCCGCGAGCGCGGTCGCCCTCGCGCCCAAGCGGTGGTCGTCGTATCCGGCGCTGATCGACGCGTACAGCGGTCTGGGCGACGCCAAGGGTGTGGAGAAGTCCCTGGAGACGCTCCGGGAGCTGAACGCGGGCGCTTCCGCCGTGATGGCGCAGTCGGGTCAGGTCTACCGCGACCGCGGCTGGCGCGAGGACTCCGCGTCGAAGCTGATGGACGCGGCGGCGCTGGCGGAGGGTTCCGCGGAGAAGGCGGTGTGTCTGTACCGGGTGGGTGAGCTGGCGTGGGAGCGGGGTGAGCCGGCGGAGGCCCTGCGCTACTACGAGGCGGCGCTGGTCTCGGACTCCGACCACCACCCTTCCCTGGCCGGGAAGGGCCGTGCGCTCGCGGCTCTGGGCCGTACGTCGGAGGCCCTGCGCGCCTACCAGAACGCGCTGGTGAGGCAGCCCGCTCCGGAGTACGCGCTGGCGCTGGGCGAGTTGTACGAGTCCCTGAAGCTGGCCCCTGCCGCACGGGCGCAGTACGACGTGCTGCGGGCCCGGGTGAAGCAGGAGGGGGTCAACGGCGTCAACGACGAGCGGATCCTCGGCCTCTTCGAGGCGGACCACGGGGACGCGGAGGCGGCGGTGGACCGCCTGCGCAAGGAGTTCAAGCGCCACGGGAGTCCGGAGACGGCGGATGCGCTGGGCTGGGCGCTGCACCGGTCCGGTGACGACGAGGAGGCCCTGAAATTCGCGACGCGGGCGACGGAGAAGGGCCCCCGGAGCGCGGCCTTCGTCTACCACCGGGGCGAGATCGAGCGGGAGCTCGAACAGTACGGAGCAGCACGCCGCCACATCGGCGAGGCACTGCGCGTCAACCCCTACTTCTCCCCGCTGCTGGCCCCCGCGGCCCGCAAGGCGATGGATTCCCTGGGCGACCCCCCGGAGGGCGGCCCGGAGCAGATGTACGCCCCGGCCCCGCCTCCCCAGGCGGGGCCCCCGGGCATCCCCGTAACAACCTCCGCCCCCGGGCCGAAGCCGGCCGCCGGTAGCTGACCCGCCCCCAGCGGCCCGTCGCGCCCTACAGGTTGCCGCGCTTCTCCTGCTCCCGCTCGATCGCCTCGAACAGGGCCTTGAAGTTGCCCTTGCCGAAGCCCATCGAGCCGTGCCGCTCGATCATCTCGAAGAAGACCGTCGGGCGGTCCTGGACCGGCTTGGTGAAGATCTGCAGCAGGTAGCCGTCCTCGTCGCGGTCGACCAGGATCTTCAGCTCGCGCAGGGTGTCGACGGGGACGCGCGTCTCGCCCGCCCACTCGCCCAGCGTGTCGTAGTACGAGTCCGGGGTGTCCAGGAACTGCACGCCCGCAGCGCGCATCGTGCGTACGGACTCCACGATGTCGTTCGTGGCGAGCGCGATGTGCTGGACGCCCGCGCCGCCGTAGAACTCCAGGTACTCGTCGATCTGCGACTTCTTCTTGGCGATGGCCGGCTCGTTGATGGGGAACTTCACCTTGAGGGTGCCGTCCGCGACCACCTTCGACATCAGCGCGCTGTACTCGGTCGCGATGTCGTCGCCCACGAACTCCTTCATGTTCGTGAAGCCCATGACCTTGTTGTAGAAGGCGACCCACTCGTTCATCTTGCCGAGCTCGACGTTGCCCACGCAGTGGTCGATCGCCTGGAAGGTGCGCTTGGCGGGCGGCTCGACGATCGGGGACGCGGCCTTGAAGCCCGGCAGGTAGGGGCCGTCGTAGCCGGTGCGGTCGACGAGGGTGTGGCGGGTCTTGCCGTACGTCGCGATGGCGGCGAGGACGACCGTGCCGTTCTCGTCCTTGACCTCGTAGGGCTCGGTGATGCCGCGGGCCCCGTGCTCGACGGCGTACGCGTACGCGGCGCGCGCGTCCGGCACCTCGATGGCGAGGTCGACGACGCCGTCACCGTGCTCGGCGACGTGGCCCTCGATGAAGTGGCCCCAGTCCGTCGACGCCTTGATGACGGAGGTGAGGACGAAGCGGGCGGCGCCGTTCGTCAGGACGTACGAAGCGGTCTCGCGGCTGCCCGTCTCCGGTCCCGCGTACGCCACGAGTTTCATGCCGAAGGCCGTGGAGTAGTAGTGGGCCGCCTGCTTGGCGTTGCCCACGGCGAAGACGACCGCGTCCATTCCCTTGACCGGGAAGGGATCGGCCTCGCGAGCGGTGTGGGGAGTGGTGGGGGTGGGCTGGGTGTTCGCGGTAGTCGCCATGTCCGCAGGCTCCCGCCGTATCGCAAGGTGCGCAATAGTTTGCGTATTCAGTGGGCAATCTGCACAGCAGAAGACCGGGCGAGGCAGGCTATCTGTACATGATGACCACCTCAGGAGCGGAGAAGAGCGCACCATGACGATCGATCATCTGGACGGCAGGCTCATCGTGCTGCTCGCCCGCGAGCCCCGCATCGGCGTCCTGGAGGCGTCCCGCCGCCTCGGTGTGGCGCGCGGCACCGTGCAGGCCCGGATGGACCGCCTTCAGTCGAACGGAGTCATCCGCGGCTTCGGCCCGGAGGTCGACCCGGCCGCCCTCGGCTACCCCGTCACCGCCTTCGCCACGCTGGAGATCAAACAGGGCCAGGGAGCCGACGTACGGGCGCATTTGGCGACCGTCGCCGAGGTGCTCGAACTGCACACCATCACCGGCCACGGCGACATGCTCTGCCGTCTCGTCGCCCGTTCGAACGCCGATCTCCAGCGGGTGATCGACCGGGTCGTGGGTTTTGATGGCATCGTCCGGGCCTCCACGGCGATCGTCATGGAGAACCCTGTTCCGCTGCGGATCATCCCGCTGGTCGAACAGGCGTCAGAAGACACCTGATGCGGGTAGGTAGGAAGGCGAACAGGCCTACGACGTACGCAGCACGCGGGCGCCGGGAGACTCCCGGCGCCGTCTGAACCGCGCCTGGGCGAGGTGAGCAGTTCAGTGAACTTCTGGGACTACCTCGGCAACCGCCACCAGCAGTTGCTGACGGACGCGTACCAGCACGCCAGTGCGGTCTTCCAGTGCATGGTCGTGGCGACCGTCATCGGAGTACTGATCGGCGTCGTCACGTACCGCAGCGAATGGGCGGGCAATCTGGCCACGACCGCGACCTCCACCATCCTGACCATTCCCTCGCTCGCCATGATCGGTCTGCTGATCCCCGTCGTCGGCCTCGGTGTCGCGCCGACGGTCATCGCGCTGACCCTCTACGGCCTGCTCCCCATCGTGCGCAACGCCATCGTCGGCCTGCGCGGCGTGGACCCCTCGCTGGTCGACGCGGCGAAGGGCATCGGGATGTCCCGCGCCGCCCGGCTCCTCAAGGTGGAGCTGCCGATCGCCTGGCCGCCGATCCTGACCGGCATCCGCGTCTCCACGCAGATGCTGATGGGCATCGCGGCCATCGCGGCGTACGCGTCGGGCCCCGGCCTCGGCAACGAGATCTTCCGCGGCATCGGCTCGCTCGGCAGCAAGAACGCGCTCAACCAGGTGCTCGCGGGCACGCTCGGGATCATCATCCTGGCGCTGCTCTTCGACGCCGCGTACGTACTGATCGGCCGCCTGACCATTTCGAGGGGTATCCGTGTCTGAGACCACCGCGACTTCCACCGACGGGGCGACGGCCGAGGGCGCGGCGGCCCCGAACGCCACCACGGGCGCGACGATCGAGCTGGAGAACCTCACCAAGCGGTACGCGGGCAGCGGCGACCCCGCGGTGGACAGCGTCAACATGGAGATCAAGGCGGGCGAGATCGTCATCCTCGTCGGCCCTTCGGGCTGCGGTAAGTCGACCACCCTGAAGATGATCAACCGGCTCATCGAGCCGACCAGCGGCCGTATCCGCATCGGCGGCGAGGACGTCACCGACATGGACCCGGTGAAGCTGCGCCGGAAGATCGGTTACGCGATCCAGTCGTCCGGGCTCTTCCCGCACATGACGGTCGCGCAGAACATCGCCCTCGTGCCGAAGATGATCGGCTGGGGGAAGGCGAAGACCAAGAACCGGGTCGAGGAGATGCTCGACCTCGTCGGGCTCGACCCGGCCGAGTTCCACGGCCGCTATCCGCGCCAGCTCTCCGGCGGCCAGCAGCAACGCGTCGGCGTGGCACGGGCGTTGGCGGCCGACCCGCCCGTCCTGCTGATGGACGAGCCGTTCGGCGCGGTCGACCCGATCACCCGCGACCACCTCCAGGACGAGCTGATCCGGCTCCAGCACGAGCTGCACAAGACGATCGTCTTCGTCACGCACGACTTCGACGAGGCCATCAAGCTGGGCGACCGCATCGCGGTCCTGCGGGAGCGCTCGCACATCGCGCAGTTCGACACCCCCGAGGCCATCCTCACCAACCCCGCCGACGACTTCGTCTCCGGTTTCGTGGGCGCGGGCGCGGCCCTGAAGCGGCTCAACCTCACCCGCGTACGCGATGTGGAGATCGCCGACTTCGCGACGGTCACGGTCGACGACCCGCTCCAGGACATCTTCGACAAGCTGCGCTCCAGCGGTACGAACGAACTGCTGCTCCTGGACAAGCGCGGCCGGCCCTACAAGTGGCTGCGGCGCGGTGACCTGATGCGCGCCAAGGGTTCGCTGGCCCGCGCGGGCACCCTCGTGCACGACACGGTCACCCGCGACGCCACCCTGCGCGACGCGCTCGAAGCGGTCCTCACGGACAACGCGGGGCGGGTCGCGGTCACCGGGCGGCGCGGTGAGTTCACCGGGGTGGTGGACATGGAGACCCTGATGAACTCCGTCCACGAGATGCTGGAGGCCGACCGGCTCGACGCGGTGGAGCACCAGCACGAACTGCAGGAAAAGCGCGCCCTGGTGACCCACCACGAGCAGGAGGGCGACGGAGGGGCGGCGAAGGCGTGAGCGGCAGCCCCGGGAGCACCCCCCGGATCCCCGAACGCAAGCCGTCGCCCGGCGACGGGCCCGGCCCCCGGCCCGACGGCGAGCACGAGGTCAAGGGCCATCACTTCCGTGACACGGGCCAGGCCGAGCAGGAGCCCCCGCCCCCGGCGGCGGCCACGCGCCCGGCGCGGCGGATCGGCTGGCAGAAGCTCACCGTCCTGCCCGCGTTCCTGGCGCTGATCCTGCTGCTCACCTGGTGGTGGTTCGAGCAGGCCGACCTGGACTCGATCTCGCAGAACGCGCTGGCGGACGGCAATGTGTGGCTCCGGCTCCGCGAGCACATCCAGCTGACGGTGATCTCCACGTTCTTCGTGCTGATCATCGCGATCCCGCTGGGCATCCTGCTGACCCGCAAGAAGCTCCGCAAGGGCGCGCCCCCGGCGATGGCGCTGGCCAACATCGGCCAGGCGACACCGGCGATCGGCCTGCTCGCCCTCCTGGTGATCTGGATCGGCATCGGCGAGAAGGCCGCCCTGATCGGCATCATCATCTATGCCGTCCTGCCGGTCCTCTCGAACACGATCGCGGGCCTGAACGCCAACGACCCGACCCTCCTGGAGGCGGCGCGCGGCATCGGCATGTCGACGTGGGGGGTGCTCGGCAAGGTCGAACTGCCGCTGGCCGTACCGCTGATCCTCGCGGGTGTGCGGACCGCGCTCGTCCTGAACGTCGGCACGGCGACGCTGGCCACGTTCGGCGGTGGCGGCGGGCTCGGCGACCTCATCACCACCGGGATCACCAATCAGCGGATGCCGGTGCTCATGCTCGGTTCGATCCTGACGATCGCGCTCGCGCTGCTGGTGGACTGGCTGGCCTCGCTGGCCGAACTGCTCCTGCGTCCGCGCGGCTTGGAGGCCGGTTCATGAGGCTGAGGACGAGGATGCGGACGAGGACTCGGACGAGGATGACGTGGCGTACGGCGGCCGTCGGCGCCGTGGGCGGGGCCCTGCTCGTGAGCTGCGGCCTCACCAGCGGCAGCCCGATGGTGGACGACGTCGAGCCGGGCACGATCGGCAAGGGCCTGCCCCTGAAGGGCGTCGACCTCACGGTCACGTCGAAGGAGTTCACCGAGCAGCTGATCCTCGGCGCGATCATGGGCATCGCCTTCGAGGCGGCCGGGGCGGACGTCCTGGACCGGACGGGCATCCAGGGCTCGATCGGCGCCCGCGAGGCGGTCAAGGGCGGCGACGCGGACGCCATGTACGAGTACACGGGCACCGCCTGGATCACGTACCTGGGCAACTCCGAGCCGATCGACGACCCGCAGAAGCAGTGGGCCGCGGTGCGGGACGCGGACAAGAAGAACGGCGTCACCTGGCTGCCGCCGGCCGAGCTCAACAACACGTACGCGCTGGCCATCAACCAGAAGAACGAGGCCAAGTACAAGCCGAAGACCCTCTCGGACGTGGCGGCCCTGTCGAAGAAGGACCCGGGCGCGGTCACGCTCTGCGTGGAGAGCGAGTTCTCCTCGCGCGACGACGGACTGCCGGGCATGCAGAAGGAGTACGGGATGAAGATCCCCAACTCCAACATCACCAAGATGGACACCGGGATCATCTACACCCAGGTCTCCAAGGGGTCGTGCGTGTTCGGCGAGGTCTTCACCACGGACGGCCGCATCAAGGCGATGAAGCTGTCGGTGATGGAGGACGACAAGCACTTCTTCCCCAATTACAACGCGGCCCCCGAGATCAACAGCAAGGCGCTGAAGGACCACCCGAAGATGGCGGAGGTCCTGGACCCCATCACCAAGAAGCTGAACAACACGGTGGCGCAGGAACTGAACTCCAAGGTGGACGTGGAGGGTCAGGATCCGCATGAGGTGGCGCTGGACTGGCTGGTGCAGGAGGGGTTCGTCAAGGAGGGGTAGCTCTCTCCCCCCCCCGGGCCCCCAAAGTTACAAAGACTCCGTTGCAAAGAAGGGGTTGCAACGGAGTCTTTGCATGTCTACGCTCACAGACATGACGGACGGCACGACAGATCCCGAGAGCCGCAACATCCACACCCTCACCCCGCGCTCCCTGCGGGGCCTGGCCCATCCCCTGCGCATCCAGCTGCTCACCTCCCTGCGGAAGGAGGGCCCGGCCACCGCCTCCCAACTGGCGGACCGCCTTGGCGAGTCCAGCGGCGCCACGAGTTACCACCTGCGCCAGCTCGCCGCGCACGGCTTCGTCGAGGACGCGCCGGAGCGGGGCAAGGGACGCGAGCGCTGGTGGCGGTCGACGCACCAGGGCACGCGCCTCGACGAGTCGCTCATGGCCGACCCGGACCCGGCGCTGCGCGGCGCGATCGCCGTCTATCTCCATGAGGTGGCGACCGTCCACGCCTCGGAAGTCTCCACCTGGATCGGCACGCAGCACGACTGGTCCAAGGAGTGGACGGAGAGCTCCGACCTCAGCGACTACACCCTGCGCCTGACGCCCGCGCTCACCGCCGAACTGGGCGGCAAGATCAACGAACTCATCGAGAGCTACCGCCCGTTGGCGGTCGACCAGGACACCCCGGGCTCCGCCAGGGTTCGCCTGCACACCCACGTCTTCCCGACGCACTCCACCGAGTGAGAGGTCTCAGCCATGCACGCCGACATACACCTGCTGCTCCACCACACCCGCGCCGCCGAACTCCACCGCGCGGCCCCCTCACGAAGGCGCCGCCCCCAGCTGCGTACTCAACTGGGCTGGGCCCTGGTCGAGTTCGGCCTCCGCATGGTCAGCAGCTCGGAACCTTCCCGCCCCGCTCAAGGGAACGCAACGCGTCGACCGTGCCCTTCAGTGTCGTGACCGGGATCAGCCGCAGCCCCTTCGGCAGCTCCGCCTGAGCGTCCGAGCACTCCGCCTTCGGGACCAGGAAGACGCTCGCGCCGTCCCGCTTCGCGGCCTGTGTCTTCATCGAGACGCCGCCGACCGGGCCGACCTTGCCCTCGTCGGAGATCGTGCCGGTGCCCGCGATGTTCCGGCCGCCCGTCAGGTCACCACCGCTGCCGTTGCCGTCGAGGAGGTCGATGATGCCCAGGGAGAGGAAGAGGCCCGCGCTGGGGCCGCCGATCTTGCCGAGGTCGACCTTGACCTTCACCTTGTCCGTGCCGTCCACGCCGTTCGCCTCCAGGTAGGAGAGCGCTGAGCGCGTGGCCGTGTCCTGCGACTTCTTCATGTCGCCGAGGTTGTGCTTCTCGACTTCCTTCACGTTGTCGCCCGTGGGGTACACCGAGTCCTTGGGCATCACGGCACGGTCCGTACGGAACCAGCCGTCCACCACGTCGCCCAGGCTCACGTCCATGTCGGGCCCCGTGGCCACGATCGTCGTCATCCGCAGCTGCCCGCTCGTCTCGCGGGTCGGCGCACCGGTGATCGTGATGACCCGCTTGCCCTTGCTCTCGCCGAGTACGTTCGCCGTCGACCCCGGCTGGGCCACGGCGAACGGCAGCGGCGCGAGCACCGCGACGGCGAGCAGGGCGACCACGGGGGCAGCACAGACGGCGAGGGCCTTGGGGCGCGTGAGGCGAGAGAGGGAGAACACGGGATCAATCTAACGTGCGGGGGAACGGACCAGCCCGTCCGGCGATTGAGGACGAACTCGGCGAAGCCGGTGACTGGCGGCGCCCTGGAGAGGCGGTTCGCCCAGCGCGGCCTCAGCGCAACGCATCGGCGACTTCTCTGGCCGCGTCCACCACCCGCGGCCCCACCCGTTCCGGCACCGAGTCCGACAGCATGACGACCCCGACGCTGCCCTCTATCCCCGTCACACCCACCAGCGGCGCCGCGGCCCCGCTCGCCCCCGCCTCCAGCTCGCCGTGCGTCAGCGCGTAGCCGGGGTCGGTGGCGAGGCCCTGCCGGGCGGCGAGGATGGCGCGGCCCGCGGCGCCCCGGTCCAGGGGGTGCCGGAAGCCGGTGCGGTAGGCCACGTGGTAATCCGTCCACGTCGGCTCCACGACGGCCACGGCGAGGGCCTCGGTGCCGTCGACCAGCGTCAGGTGTGCCGTGGCCCCTATGTCCTCGGCCAGGGAGCGCAGCGCCGGCAGCGCGGCCTCACGCACCAGCGGATGCACCTGGCGGCCCAGGCGGAGCACCCCGAGGCCGACCCTGGCCCGGCCGCCCAGGTCACGGCGGACCAGGGCATGCTGCTCAAGGGTGGCGAGGAGGCGGTACACGACGGTGCGGTTCACACCGAGCTTGTTCGACAGCTCGGTGACGGTGAGCCCGTGATCGGTGTCGGCCAACAACTTGAGGACACGCAGTCCTCGGTCGAGCGTCTGGGAAGTCTCCGCGGTCACGACGCCCACTCCTTAGGTGAGAGTCGACGGCCCGTTGACGCGGCGGTTGCGTCGCCGGTCCCGTGGGCGACGCGCGTCAGAGGCCGCCGGTCGGAACTCCGGCTGCGCTCCGCGGCGGCGCTGCCACGGGGCGTGTACGTTGCGGGGACATTAGCGAGGCCGTCCCGCTCAGCGGAAGACTCCGTCCAGAATCCGGGCACGAGAGCGGTTGTTAGGGGCGCAATGCCCCATACGCGGGGCACGCAGGTCGGACGCGTGCACGACTCCCGCACACGGAGCGCACCAATGGAACCCACCCCTCCCCCGGCCGGGGCAGGGGTGCGTCGGGGTGGGGCAGGGGTGCGTCGGGGTGGGCGCCCCTACTTCATGCGGGTGGCCCACTCCCCGACCTTCGCGATCCGCTGCCGCAGCTGCCCACCGGTGGCCTCCGCGCTGGGCGGGCCGCCGCAGGTGCGCCGCAGCTCGGTGTGGATCACGCCGTGCGGCTTCCCGCTCTGGTGGGAGTACGCGCCGACCATCGTGTTGAGCTGCTTGCGCAGTTCGAGCATCTCCTTGTGGGAGACCACGGGTCGCCGCTCGGCGGGCAGTTCGAGAAGGTCGGCCTCCTCGTCGGGCCGCTTCTTGCTGTGCGCGATCTGCCGGGCCTGGCGCTTCTGGAGCAGCATCTGCACCTGATCGGGTTCGAGGAGCCCCGGGATGCCGAGATAGTCCTGCTCCTCCTCGCTGCCGGGGTGCGCCTGCATCCCGAATTCGGCGCCGTCGAAAAGAACCCGGTCGAAGACGGCGTCGGACTCCAGCGCCTCGAAGGAGAACTGCTCCTGCTCGCCGGTGTCCTCGTCCTCCTCCTTGTTCGCCTCGTCCATCTCCTTCTCGGACTCGGCGTAGGGGTCCTCCTCCCCCTCCTTCTTCGGCTTGTCGAGCACGTGGTCGCGCTCGACCTCCATCTCGTTGGCGTGGCCGAGGAGGTCGGGGACCGTGGGCAGGAAGACGGACGCGGTCTCGCCGCGCCGCCGGGACCGTACGAAACGGCCCACGGCCTGCGCGAAGAAGAGCGGCGTGGAGATCGTGGTCGCGTACACGCCCACCGCGAGGCGCGGCACGTCGACGCCCTCGGACACCATGCGGACCGCGACCATCCACCGGTCGTTGCTCGCGGTGAAGTCGTCGATCCGCTTCGAGGCACCCGTGTCGTCGGAGAGGACGACGGTGGCCTTCTCCCCGGTGAGCTCGCGGATCAGCTTGGCGTACGAGCGGGCGGAGTCCTGGTCCGAGGCGATCACGAGCCCGCCCGCGTCCGGGATGGCCTTCCTGACCTCGGTGAGGCGCTTGTCCGCGGCCTTGAGGACGTTCGGCATCCACTCGCCGCGCGCGTCCAGGGCGGTGCGCCAGGCCTGCGAGATGGCGTCCTTGGTCATCGGCTCGCCGAGCCGCGCGGCGATCTCGTCACCGGCCTTCGTGCGCCAGCGCATGTTGCCGGAGTAGGAGAGGAAGATGACGGGCCGGACGACGCCGTCACCGAGCGCGCTCCCGTATCCGTACGTGTAATCGGCGGCGGACCGCCGGATGCCGTCGTTCCCCTCCTCGTACGCGACGAAGGGGATCGGATTGGTGTCGGACCTGAACGGCGTACCGGTGAGCGCGAGCCGCCGGGTCGCGGGCTCGAAGGCTTCCAGGCAGGCCTCGCCCCAGGACTTCGAGTCACCGGCGTGGTGGATCTCGTCGAGGATGACGAGGGTCTTGCGCTGCTCGACCCGATTCCGGTGCAGCATGGGCCGCACGCCGACACCGGCGTACGTGATGGCGACGCCCTGGTACTCCTTGCTGAGCGGTCCCGCGCTGTACTCCGGGTCCAGCTTGATCCCTATCTTCGCCGCGGCCTCCGCCCACTGCTTCTTCAGGTGCTCGGTCGGCGCGACCACCGTCACCTGCTGCACGACATGGTGGTGCAGCAGCCAGGAGGCGAGCGTCAGCGCGAACGTCGTCTTGCCTGCGCCGGGTGTCGCGACGGCGAGGAAGTCACGCGGCTGCTCCTGGAGGTACCGCTCCATCGCCCCCTGCTGCCAGGCGCGCAGCTTGTTGGCGGTGCCCCAGGGGGCGCGGCCGGGGAAGGCGGGAGAGAGGTGGTGGGAGGAGGCGGAGTTGGCGGCGGTGGTAGTCACGGTCTCCGGTTTTTGGCAGCTCGGGTACGTACGACAACCGGGCCACCCTACCGGTGTTGTGTTGACGCGCGGCTGATGACGATGCGGGGGCAGGGGCGGGTGCGACGGGTGTCACACGACTCGCTCAGGGCGTGCGTTCCTTCAGCCGCGTCGCCACCCACGCCCCGACCAGGGCGACCGCCGCCATCGGCAGGAACACGGCGACGAAGGCCACCGGATGGGACCCACTAGCCTCGCCCGCACCGTGCGTGGCGCCCACCATGCCGCCGCCCAGCGCGGCGAACGCGGCGCCGCCGGCCGCCAGGAGCAGGGCGTTGGAGAGGCCGTCGGAGATCTGGAGGGCGGCGGAGTTCGCGCCCGCGTCCTTCGGGGGCGAGAGCCGCAGCAGCAGCACGCTGGTGGACCCGATGACCGTGCCCATCCCGAGGCAGCCGAAGGCCCAGGCCACCGCGACGATCCACACCGGGACGGCGTCGATCAGGACCGTGGGCGCGGTGGCGATGGCGGCGGCGACCAGGATCATCCCGACGACCATGAGCCGGGCCCGGTGCGGCTCCATGGCCGGGCGCGACTGTACGAACGATCCGAACGCCCAGGTCGCCCCGCCCACGGCCAGCGAGAGCCCCGCCAGGGTCGGCGAGAGCCCGCGCTGGGTGACCAGCATCAGCGGCACGAAGGACTCGGCGGCGATGAAGGATCCGGCGGCGATGCCCCGGAGCAGCACGACGGAGGGCAGCCCGCGGGCGGCCCGGTACGTGCCGCGCGGCAGCAGCCCGAGGACGGCGGGCACGAGCACGGCGGCGCCGACGGCCGCCGGGAGCAGCGAGAGCCAGCGCAGGTCCTGACCCGCGTACTGAAGGAGCCCGGCCCCCAGCGAGATCCCCAGCGCGAGCCGGATGCGGCGTCGGTCGAAGGGCCGGCGGGCGCGTCGGAGACGGGCCCGGCGGCCCTGCGCCGGATCTGCGGCAGGGCGAGCGCGAGCGGCGCCGCGACGAGCACCGGGATCCCGACGAAGACCCACCGCCACCCCAGGTGCTCGGTGACCGTCCCCGCGACCAGCGGCCCCACCACGGACGGCACGACCCAGCTGGCCGCGAACGCGGCAAGGATGGACGGCCGCAGGTGCTCCGGGTAGGCGCGGCTGACGACGACGTACAGCGCGACGATGACGAGCCCGCCGCCGAGCCCCTGCACCGCGCGGCCCAGGATGAACATCCACATCGACCCGGCGGTCCCGGAGAGCAGCAGCCCCGCCGCAAAGCCGCCGATCCCGGTGGCGAGCGGTCCAAGGGGCCCGCGCCGGTCGGCCCACTGCCCCGAGAGCACCATGCCGAAGAGGCTGGTGGTGAAGTACGCGGAGAAGGCGAAGGCGTAGAGGGAGACCCCGTCCAGCTCCCGGGCGGCCACCGGCATCGCGGTGCCGACGGCGGTCGCCTCGAAGGCGATGAGCAGCACCACGGAGACGATGCCGAGACTGAGCGCGCGGTAGGGGGCACGCAGGATCCCGCCCTCCAGCTCGGAGGGCGGGACTATCGGGGCGGCGGCGACCTCGGCGTCGCGCGGTTCCAGGGCGCTCATTCGGCAAGCGTAAGGGGCATGGCTACCGGTGACCCCTGTCCGAGGTCGGTGGCCTTCTGGTCCCTTGGTCGTACGTCTCCGGCTGGCCCCGGGTCAGCGCTGGGCTGCGGCGTACGCGACGAAGCCGATCCATGCGGCGGGGGCGAAGGCCAGCTGGGGGCCTTGGGGGATCTTGGAGTCGCGGAGGTGGATGGTGGCGGGGGTGGTGGCTACCTCTACGCAGTCGTTGCCATCGCCGCTGCTGCTGTAGCTGCTCTTGTGCCACTCCAGGGCGACCTCGACGCACGAGTCTCCCTCGTTGCCACTGCTGTAACTGCTCTTGAACCACTCCAGTCCCGAGGCGTCCCCGGCAGAGGCCTTGCCGATCATGTTTCTCCCAGCACTCGCTCGATGAAGGCCTGCGACGCCCGTGGCGTGAGAGCTTCGGCCCGGATGATGCCAAACCGCAGCTCAAGGATGCGGAGCTGCTTGGGATCAGAGACCGGGCGGCCGTTGAATGCGCCTTCGGAGCGTCCAACCGCCGTTCCATCCCCGAACTTCAGCACCTCGATATCGCCGTCCAGACCAGGATGAGCCTCACAGTCGATTGGCATCACCTGCAGCGTGACATGCGGCAACTGCCCGACCTCCGATAGGTGTTCGAGCTGCCGACGCCACACCATTGTGCCTCCGATGGGCCGTCGCAGCGCAGCCTCTTCCTGCACGAAGCTGAGGGTGGGAACAGGCTCCCGGTCGAAGATGGACCGCCGGGCCATCCGCGCGGCCACGTACCGTTCGACCTCGTCCTGCGAGTACGCGGGCTGTCTCGCCCTGAACACGACCCGCGCATGCTCCTCGTTTTGCAGAAGGCCGTGCACGCCATGACTGGCATACACCGCGACCTCAACCGCCCGCTCCTCCAACTTCGCCAGCTCCCGCACCTTCTTCGGGTACCGGGCCTCCCGCATCTCCTTCTTCATCGCGGAGACGAGCCCGCCCGCGCCAAGGACCTCGTCCACCTTGTCCAGATACTCGGGACGAGGAATCCGCGCCCCGCGTTCGATCTTCCGGATCAGGTCCTCCCCGTACCCGATGGCCTCTCCGAACTCGGCCACCCGAAGGCCCGCCGCCTCCCTCCGCAGCTTGAGCTGGTGGCCGACCACCTCGACCACCGCGCTGATCTCGTCCTCGGGGTCGACGTCCCAACCAGGCTCGTCCGCCCCGCCGTTACGTTCATCGCCGCCACGTACCACGTCCATCGCGCCACCTCCGACGTACCGTCCAAGCCCAACGCGCACTCGTACCCGTACGTCACCCGGGACAGCCGGGACAAGCCAGGACAAGCGCGGGACAAACGCGGTACGCACCGCCCGCGCCGCTGTTCACGGTACGCACGCACGGCCACGCTGAGTGACGTGAATCAAGAAACCATCCGGACCTCGATCCCCGTACGCCAGTTCACGGTCCTGCTGTCCGCCACCCGCAGGGGCGCCCGCCTGGCACGGCTCCTCGCGGGTGAGCAACTCCGCTCCTGGGAACTGCCGTTCGAGGCGGCGGAACAGATCGTCGCCGAGCTGGCGAGCAACGCCGCGCTGCACGGTCACGTGCCCGGCAGAAGCTTCCGCCTGGCGCTGAGGATCACCGAGGCGGCCACGCTCCGTATCGAAGTGACGGACGCGAGGGCGGACAGCACCCCACCGGCGTGCGGCCAACTTCCGCCCACCTACGCCGAGTCCGGCCGAGGCCTGCTCCTGGTAGCCGCCTTGTCCGACCGCTGGGGCACGAAACTGGGCCCGGATCCCTGTAAAACAGTCTGGGCGGAAATCGACGCATCCACCCCCGTGTGACCTCATCAGGGGTTCCACGCCTCGGCGGCGGCGCAGGACCCGAGACCGGCACGCCTGGCCGCCGCGAGGCCCGACGACCAACAGCCAAAGACGCAGCAACGGCGGGGGCGACGGAGGGTTGCGGCCGTCACCCGAGGTCGATGAGTCGATTGCAAGAAAAACCCACCTGCACGGGGAGTGGGCTGGGGGTTCGCCGCGAGAGGGTGGGATTTTTCTGCATTTGCCCATGACTGGCCACTCGCGCCCATCTCCGCCCCCCCCGTTACTGCTGTCTTTTGGCCGCGCGTTGTCGGTTTGGTCGGGAAGGGGATTGCTGAATCTGGGCCCGTACGTAGGTCAGCCGACGAAAGCCAGCCCCCACCGGAGCCGCGCGGGCTCGCGCGGGATGGAGGCTCGCTCAGCCACCCACCCAGAGCAACCACGCTAATTAATAGGTGAAGACACCGGCTCGCCTGGAAGGCCCGCGGGTGCACGCCATGAAGGGAAAGGGCACCTCGGCAGCCCCCGCAACCGACGTATATACGTGCTAGGATTTTGTATATACGTGAGGGAGTGGGAGTGGTCATGACGAAGATGCTCATCGACATCGATGACGAAGCGCTCGCCGAGGCCCAGAAGATCCTGGGCACGGCGACCAAGAAGGACACCGTGAACCAGGCACTCGCCGACATAAGGCAGCGCTCCGTGCGCGCCCAGGCCCGTCGTGAACTGGCCCAGCTCGTCGCCTCCGGCGCGATCGACCTCGACGCCCTCAACGAAAAGCACGGCTACGACTCCTACGAGGACCTGCACAAGCCCACCGACAAGGACCAGACGACCGCCGCATGACCGTGAACTTCCTGGCCGACAGCTCGGCCCTCACGCTCCTGCTGCCCGACCTGGACGACCGCCACGGCATGAACCAGACGATCGACGCCGGACTGGTCGGTATCTGCGACGTGACCGAGCTGGAGTTCCTCTACACCGCCCGCTCAGCAGCCGACCGAGCCATCATTCTGCGCTCCCTGAACCTCGCCTACGCGTGGGTCCCCGTCCCCGACAGCGTCTACTCACGCGCACGTGAGGTCCAGCACGCGCTGACCAATCGCGGCGAGCACCGCGCACCGGGGGTCGTAGATCTGCTCATCGCCGCGACCGCCGAACTGACCGAGCGCACGCTGCTCCACCGTGACCGCGACTTCGAGACCATCGCGCGCTGCACGGGGCAGCCCACGCTCTTCCTCGGACCCCCGCTTCCCTCGGACCCAGGCCCCTGAATCATGAACGCGGTATGGCAGTCCCGTTGCGGCACCCGTAGATCCCTTGAGTGAACCCGCCGGTCACGGCTAGGTTCGAGGAGTCAGGTCGACGACTTGGCCGTGTGCCCGAGTGGCTTAGGGGCTGGACTGCAAATCCAGTAACGCGGGTTCGATTCCCGCCACGGCCTCAAATGAGCAGCAGATCAAGGGGTGGTCCCGTCCGGGGCCACCCCTTCGTCATGGTCCACCGAGAACCAATTGCCCCAACTGCACAGTCCCGTAACAGGGTTCACCCCCGCCACCACTCCCCCACATACTCCGAGGGCAGCACTTCAGCACCTCGACTCCAGGGGGAGAATTGCGTATCCACGCAAAAACCGCGAAGAGAGCGAAGAGAGCGTGCGCGGCCACCATCGCCACGGCAGCAGCCGTGGCCCTCGCGGCGGGCATGACCAGCCCTGCGTCGGCGAAGGGGGACCGCGCCGCCACGGCGACGGCCGGTGAGGTGTTCACGCCGTCGGCGACGGCCAAGCACCGCCTCACACTCATCACCGGCGACCGCGTAACCGTCGACTCCACCGGCCGCATCGCCGCGTTCGAACCGGCGAAAGGGCGCGAGCGCATACCCGTACAGACGCACCGCACGCCCTCGGGCCACACGCTGGTGGTCCCGGCCGACGCGCGGCGCCTGATAGCCGACGGAAAGATCGATCAACGTCTGTTCGACGCGACCGAGTTGAACAAGAAGGCGAATCGCGCCGCCCAGCGCAAGGGCATCAAGCTGATCGTCGGCTACCAGGGCGGCGGCGCGGAAGCCGGCGCCAGGCAGGACGTCCGCACCGCCGGTGACACCACCGTCCGCCGCAGCCTGAAGACCCTGAACGCCGACGCCATCACCACCCCGAAGCGGGACGCCACCGCCCTGTGGGACGCCGTGGCCCGGAAACAGGCCACCGCCTCCGGCATCAGCCGCGTCTGGCTGGACGGCACCCGCAAGGTGAACCTCGACAAGAGCGTGCCGCAGATCGGCACAGGCAAGGCGTGGGAGGCCGGGTTCGACGGCAAGGGCGTCAAGATCGCCGTCCTGGACACCGGCGTCGACGCCACCCACCCCGACCTGAAGGGCCAGATCGCGGCCGAGAAGAACTTCTCGACCGCCACCGACGCCAAGGACCACTTCGGCCACGGCACGCACGTCGCCTCGACCAGCGCCGGCACCGGAGCCAAATCCGGCGGCAAGCTCAAGGGCGTGGCGCCCGGCGCCGAGCTCCTCAACGGCAAGGTCCTCGACGACGAGGGCTCGGGAGAGGACTCCGGGATCATCGCGGGCATGGACTGGGCGGCGGCCCAGGGCGCCGACATCGTCAACCTCAGCCTCGGCGGGGGCGACGAGCCCGGCGTCGACCCGCTGGAAGCCGCCGTGAACAAGCTCTCCAAGGACAAGGGGATCCTCTTCGCCGTGTCGGCGGGCAACGACGGCGAACCCGGCACGATCGGCTCCCCCGGCAGCGCGGACGCGGCCCTCACCGTCGGCGCGGTCGACGGCGCCGACAAGCTCGCCGACTTCTCCAGCCAGGGCCCGCGCGTCGGTGACAGCGCCATCAAGCCCGACGTGACGGCGCCCGGCGTCGACATCACGGCCGCCGCCGCGCCCGGCAGCGTCATCGAGAAGGAGGTCGGCCAGAATCCCGAGGGCTATCTGACGATCTCCGGTACGTCGATGGCTGCCCCGCACGTGGCGGGCGCCGCCGCCCTGCTGAAGCAGCAGCACCCGGACTGGAAGTCGGCAGAACTCAAGGGCGCGCTGACGTCGTCCACGAAGGACGGCAACAGCGGCTACACGCCCTACCAGCAGGGTTCGGGACGTATCGCCGTCGACAAGGCCATCGGGCAGACGGTGATCGCGGAGCCCGTCTCCCTCAACTACGGCCTCCAGAAGTGGCCGCACACCGACGACAAGCCGGTCACCAAGAAGGTCACCTACCGCAACCTCGGCGACAAGGACGTCACCCTCGACCTCGCGGTGGCGGCCACCAACCCGAAGGGCGCCCCGGCACCCTCCGGCCTCTTCACGCTCGGCGCGAAGACGGTGACCGTCCCCGCCGGAGGCACGGCGGCGGTCGACCTGACCGCCGACACCAAGTCGGGCGGGACAGTCAACGGCACGTACACGGCGTACGTCGTGGCGACCGGCGGCGGCCAGTCCGTGCGCACGGCGGCCGTGGTCGAGCGCGAGGTCGAGCGGTACGACGTCACCCTGAAGACGATCGGCCGCGACGGTCGGCCCGCGGCGCACTACGAGCCGATGCTGTCGGCGATCACCGGGGACGACAAGGGCCTCAATCTCTTCCCGTACGACGCGTCCGGCACCACCAAGGTGCGGGTGGCCAAGGGCAGTTACCTCATGGACTGGTCGGTCTACGTCGACCCGGACGACAGCGACAAGGGCACCGACTGGCTCGTCCGGCCGACGCTGACCGTCGACAAGAAGATGACGGTGACGCTCGACGCCCGCAAGGCGAAGCCGGTGGACATCAAGGTGGCCGTGCCCGGTACGAAGCTGATCGCCGCGGACCCCCGCTACCTCTACGAGGGCTACGAGTCGGGGCCGATGACCGACTCCTTCAAAAGCCTGCGCACAGCGCACCTGGGTCCGGAGGTCCCCGACGGCCTGAGCCAGCAGTGGCTCGGGACCTGGACGAAGGGCGCGGACACGCAGTACGACATGCTGCTCGGCGGCAAGGTCAAGAAGCTCGCGACCGGCTACACCAAGCACCTCAAGCCCGCCGACTTCGCCACGGTGAAGGTCGGCATGGGGGCGTCGGCCACGGGCCGCAAGGGTTCCCTGTCCCCCGCCGGATATCTCCCGGAGGCGGGCGGCATCTCGCGGATCATGCCGGAGCAGAAGCTGCCGCGCACCAGGACGCTGCACCTGTCGGCGCTCGGCGCGACGAAGTGGGGCATCGGCTTCGAGCAGTACGGCGACAACGACGAGGAGGGCAATCCGCTCCTGGACGGCGCCTGGGGGATCTTCACGCCGCAGACCTTCAAGGCGGGGCGTACGTACGGGAAGACGTTCAACACCGGCGTCTTCGGCCCGGCTCTCGGCGGCTCCGGCACGGGCATCTTCCGCAAGGGCGACGAGCTGGGAGGCCGCATCCCCGTCATGGCGGACGGCAAGGGTCATACGGGCTGGTCCCGCTACTCGTCGGCGAAGTCCACGCTGTACCGCGACGGCACGAAGATCGCCGATAACACGGATCCGCTGACCGGGGACGAGACCTTCAAGGTGCCTGCGGACGAGGCCGAGTACAGGCTGACGACATCCGTGAAGCGCAGCGGAAAGCTGGCGCGGGCGACGTCACGGGTGGACGCGAGCTGGACGTTCCGCTCGGCGCGGGCCGAGAACGCGCAACTCCCCGCCTCCACTGTCCGCTTCAGCCCGAAGGTGGGCCTGGACAGCACGGCTCCGGCGGGCCGGACCCAGTCCGTACCGGTGAAGGTGCAGGGCGCGGCGGCGGGTGCGGGGAACCTCAAGTCCCTTGCCGTGTACGTGTCTTACGACTACGGGCAGAGCTGGAAGAAGGTCACCGTCAGCGGCGGAAAGATCAAGGTCAAGACCCCGCCCGCGGGCAAGGCCGTCTCGTTCCACGCGAAGATCACGGACAAGGACGGCAACAAGTCCACGCTGTCCGTCTACGACGCGTACTTCGGGAAGTAGCACCGCCTGGCCGGGCGGCTCGCCGGGACGCTCCGTTCCGGTGGGCCGCCAGGTCGAGGCCGTCCGGACCGCTAGATCCGCGCCTCGTCGAGCCCCGCGAGAATCGCGTCCACCGTCTCGTCGACCGTCAGGTCACTGCTGTCCAGCCAGAGCCCGATCCGTGGGGTCGTGGACCGGAACCCCGCGTCCAGATCCTCCACCGTCCACGCGCCGTAGCCGGTCTTGCCGCGCCCCGCCTCCCGCGCCGCGACCGCGTCCGGCCTCGGGGCGAGCACGACCACGTGCACCGGGCGCGTGCGCAGCCGCTCCACGTACGTCTTCAACTCCGCGCCCAGGATGACGTCCTGGACCACCGCGACGAAGCCCGCAGCCGCGTAGGCGTCGGCCGTGGACGCCGACAGGCCGTACCGCAGGTGGAGTTGGGCCGCGGCTTCGTCGGACGCGCCGGGCTCGTACTCCTGGCCGCCCGACACGATCATCCGGCGGAAGACGTCACCCCGCACGTGCGCCGCGCGCGGCAGGCGCTCGGCGAGGGCCTGGGCCACCGTGGACTTGCCCGCGGCCATGATGCCGGTGATGACGACGACACCCTGGGGCCCGCTCACGTGGCGACTGCCGCCTGCGGGCGGATCGGCAGCCTGTTCACCGGGCGCCCCGTCGCCGCCCGCACCGCCGACGCCACCGCCGCCGGCGTCGTCACGACCGGCACCGCGCTCGCCGCCTTCGCGCCGAAGGGGGCCACCACGTCCCGCTCCTCCACCAGTTTCACGATGCGGATGTCGGGAGTGTCCAGGGCGGTCGGGAGCGCGTAACCCGTGAGGTCGGGGTGGCGGACCAGGCCGCGCGGCGTGCGGAGGTTCTCCGTGAGGGCCGCGCCGACGCCCTGCGTGACACCGGCCTCGATACGTACCTTCAGCTGGGTCGGGTTCAGGATGCGGCCCACGTCCTGGGCGACCGCGAGCTCCACGACCCGGATCGAGCCGATCTCGATGTCGACGTCGACCACCGCGCGGATCGCGCAGAAGGCCATCCCGACGAACGCGTCACCCTGGCCCGCCTCGTCGAGGGGCTCGGTGGGGTGCGGGCGGCACTGGGCCGTGGCCCACAGTTCCTTGCCGTCCATCGCCTCCGTGACCGTCGTGCTCAGCACGCCGTCGTACGAGGTGATCTTGCCGTCGGTGATCTGGAGCAGCTCCGTGGACATCCCGAACTTGTGGGCCAGAGGCTGCAACAACTGCGTGCGGACCATCTTCGCCGCGCGCTCCACCGCACCGCCCGACACCCACGTGTGGCGGCCGTGGCAGCTCGGTCCGGCCGGGGGCTGGTCCGTGTCGACGGGGGCCACGCGGACGTCGTCGATGCCGAGGGTCTCCTGGACGATCTGGCGGGCGAGCGTCGAGAAGCCCTGGCCCGTCTCGACCGCCGCGCAGATCACCGTGGCGATACCGTCGTGGACCTTCACCGTGGCCGTGGAGACCTCGTCCGTGCCTTCGGCGCCCAGGAGTTGGACCATGCCAAGGCCGTAGCCGACGCCCCTGCGCACCGCGGCAGGTTCGCCCGCGCCCTCGGGGCCACCGGGCAGCAGCCACTCGTCCTCGGGGGTGTCCTTGGGCAGCTCGGGGAGCGGGAAGTCCCGTACAGCGGCGAGGAGTTCGGCCACCGGGGCCGGGCAGGTCACCGTCTGGCCCGTGGGGAGGATGTCACCCGTGGCCATCGCGTTGCGCAGCCGCAGTTCCGCCGGGTCGATGCCCAACTTCTTTGCGATCTTGTCCATTTGGGCTTCGTAGGCCGCGCACACCTGCATGGCGCCCTCGCCCCGGACGTGCCCGGACGGCGGGTTGTTCGTGCGCACCGCCCAGCCCTCGATGAAGGCGTTCGGGACGACGTAGGGACCGCAGGCGAAGGAGACGGCGGCGGCGAGCGCGTCCGACGAGGTGTCCGCGTACGCGCCCGCGTCGAGCAGGACCTGCGCCTCCACCTTCACCAACCTGCCCTCGGCGTCCGCGTGATGGCGGTAGCGCAGGAGGGTGGGGTGGCGGTGGGCGTGACCGAGGAAGGACTCCTCGCGGGTCGCCGTCAGCTTCACCGGGCAGCCGGTCGTCAGGGCGAGCAGTCCGAGCGGGAGGTGGAAGCTGGCGTCCTCGCGGTCGGCGGTCGCACCGGGGACGCCGGTCACGACGACCTTCACGATCTCCGGGTCGATGCCGAAGCAGGACGCGGCCATGTCCCGGTCGGTGTGCGGGTCGGTGGAGGCGATGTACAGCTCCACGCCCCCGTCCGGACGGGGTACGGCCAGACCCGCTTCCGCGCCGATCGGCGCCGGGTCCTGGCGGCCGATGCGGTACAGGCCCTCGACGACGAGCTCGCCCGCCGCCTCCGGGTCGCCGTGCCGCAGCGGGATGTGCCGGATCAAGTTGCCGTCGGGGTGCAGGGGTTCGGCCGCGAACGCCTTCTCCGGGTCGGTGACCGGCTCCATGACCTCGTACTCGACGAAGATGGCCGCGGCGGCCATCCGTGCCGTGTCGGGGTGGTCGGCGGCCACGGCGGCGATGGGCTCGCCGTGGTGGCGTACGACATCGGAGGCGAAGACCGGGCGGTCCGCGGTCTTGCGGCCGTGCAGTGCCTCGCCGGGCACGTCCTCGTGCGTGACGACGGACCGCACGCCCGGCATCTCGCGCGCCTGGGACGTGTCGATGGAGAGGATGCGCGCGTGCGCGTGCGGCGAGCGCAGGACGGCCGCCCAGAGCAGCCCCTCCGCCCACAGGTCGGACGCGTAGGGGAACGTGCCCTCCGTCTTGGCGCGGGACTCGGCGGACGGCAGGGACGCGCCGATGCCGTGCGGCAGCGGCTCGGGGCCCGGCTGCGTCTCCACTGCGGTCGCGGTGTTCGCCGTGCCCGCGGCTTCGTTGCTCACGCCTGGCCTCCGTCCTGTCCGTAAGGTCCTTCGTACGATCCGTCCCGCGCCGTCGGGTTGACCCCTCCGGCGCCGGGTCCGGCCTGATGCGGAATGCGCGGCTCGCCCGGCCGCTCGCCCGGCCGCTCGCCCTGGGCCGACGGCTCGGCGGCGGCAGCGGACGCCTCGCGCTCGGCGACCACTTCCTGCACGGCGTCGAGCACACCGCGGTAGCCGGAGCAGCGGCAGAGGTTGCCGCACAGGGCGCGGCGGGTCTCCAGGTCGGACGGGGCGGGGTTGCCTTCGAGGAGGTCGTGCAGGGTCATCGCCATGCCCGGTACGCAGAAGCCGCACTGGACGGCACCGCAGGCGGCGAGCGCCCGCTGCACGTCGGAGGGTCTGCCGTCGGTGGCGAGGCCCTCGACGGTGCGCACCTCGCTTCCGGCGGCGGTGGCGGCGGGGACCAGGCAGGAGGCGACGAGTCGGCCGTCCACCTGGACGTTGCAGGCACCGCACTCGCCCTGCGAGCAGCCGTCCTTGGCGCCGGCGAGGCCGAGGCGCTCGCGCAGGACGTAGAGGAGGGACTCGCCGATCCACGCGTCGGTGACGGGGCGGTCGGCGCCGTTGACGCGCAGGACGTAGGAGCAGAGGGGGTGCTCGTCGGAGAGGGCGGTGGCGGTGGCGGCTTCGGGGTCGGGGTCGGACTCGCCGTCGGCTTCGGGGTCGGCCTCGACCTCTGTCGCTGCTTCTGCCTCGCCTTCGGCGTCCGGCTCGGTCTCGACGTCCGCTTCGGCCTCGGGCTCGGCTTCCGCCGCGACCTCCGGCTCGGGCTCCGGCTCTGCGGGTGCCTCGGGAGCCACCGGTGCCTCGGGCACCACATGCATCTCAGGAGCCACCGGCGGCTCGGGGACGAACGCCTCCGGGGGTACGACGGGCTCGTGGTGCGGCGGCTCGACGTGCTGGTGCGGGTGGGGCTCGACGTGCGCCTGCGGGTGGGGCTCGGCGTGCTGGTGCGGGTGCGGCGCGACGTGCGTCGGCTCGGCGTACGGCTGTTGCGCGGGCTCCGCCCACGGCGCGCCCGCACCGGCCCCACCGGTCGCCCAGGGAGCCGCGGCGCCGCCCGGCAGCGTCGCGGGCGGCGTACCGCCCCACTGCGCGGCCAGCGACGACGCAGTGAACTCGCCCGATTCATCCGGAAGATCACCATTGGCGACCGGAATCGACCACTGTCCGGTGACATCGGCCGGAGCGGGAGCGGCGGGCGCGTGGCCCTCCGCCTCGTGGAAGCTCCACTGCCCGGTGGCCCGGGGGTCGTACGCGTGCTCCTGAGCGTCGGGGACGACAGGCTCGGGCGCACCGCCCGCGGTCGGCCACTGCACGTTCTGCGCACCGGTGCCCATGCCGGTCACCTCGGGCGGCATGGCCCAGACACCCGTGGCCGCCGGGTCCGTCGCGTCGGCCGACGTCGGGGTGACCGTTATCTGCGGCGGCACGTATCCGTGGCCCGGCGCGGCGAGCGGCGAGTGGTCGAAGGAGTCCAGGGCGCCTTCCGGCAGCTGCACGAAGGCCGTGGCGTCCGAGTCGTACTCGCCCTGCGGATGCGGCTGCCAGCCGCCGTTGTTGTTCTGGTCGTCACTCACGACAGCGCCCTCCCCAGTGCTCGTCGGGCCAGCGCGGCGACGGTGCGCCGCAGGTGCAGTACGGCGGGCGGGAGCGGCTGCGGGGAGCCGTCCTCGGCCGGAGGCTGGTCGGGGATGCACGCGGCGGCCACGTACTCACCGAAGGCGGTGAGGGCCTCCGGGACGATCGTCCGCTCGCCGTCCCAGTCGATCAGCGAGGCGACCCACTGCTCGGCCTCCAGGGGCCGCAGCGGCATCGGCGCGACGGCGCCGACCGCGCAGCGCACACCGCGCCGTGCCGGGTCCAGGACGAGCGCGACGGACGCGGTGGCGCGGCCGGGGCCCGTGCGTCCCGTCGCCTTCAGGAAGACCTGGGGGGCGTGCAGGAGGGGCAGTCGTACGAAGCCGATGAGTTCGCCGGGGCGGAGCATGTCCATCCCGGCGAGCAGGTGCGATACGGGGACCTCGCGGCGTGCGCCGCCGGGGCCCGCGATGATGAGGACGGCTTCCAGGGCGGCC
Organism: Streptomyces sp. NPDC057302; assembly: GCF_042667685.1. NCBI lineage: Bacteria > Bacillati > Actinomycetota > Actinomycetes > Kitasatosporales > Streptomycetaceae > Streptomyces > Streptomyces sp. NPDC057302. Next base: position 50,268 of record NZ_JBHUZJ010000058.1, read on the forward strand.
AGGACGGGCAGGGTGTCGCCGGTCGGTCCCGCGGTGGCGATGTTGCCGCCCAGGGTGCCCGCGTTGCGGATCTGCGGGGGGCCCGCGGCGCGCGCGGCGGCGGCGAGCGCCGGGATCAGGGCGGCGAAGTCGGGCCGCCCGACGCGTGCGTGGGTGAGGCCCGCGCCGAGCAGCGCGTGACCGTCCTGGTACTGCCAGCCGCGGATCTCGCTGATGCGCCCGAGGCCGACGAGCGCGGCGGGGCGCAGGAGGCCCGCGTTGACGGAGGCCATGAGGTCGGTGCCGCCGGCCACGGGCACGGCGGCGGGCATCGCGGCGAGCGCCTCGACGGCCTCGTCCAACGTTCCAGGCAGCTTCGCCGTGTGCGCGCTCTGCGCCGCCTGCGGTGCGTGCGTGGTCAAAACCGGCTGCCCCTTCCCGATGCCCGGCGGCTTTCTCGCCGTTCTCACCGTTACGCCTGTTCCGCCGTACGGTACGTGCTCACAGCCCGGACGTGGCAACTCTGGCACATCTTCCCCGGCCCCCGGCGCGGGGGTCCGCTAGGAGCCATTCGTCCCCAGACCTGGGGGATGTGCCGTTTTCACACGCCCTCGGCGGTCAGCGGGAATTGCCACTCTTCGGTGACCCTTGTACGACTTTCGCCGGGTCGCCCGCGCTCGCGGCGCGAGCGGCCCGGCACACGGACCGCGGGGTGCGCCTCACACGTTCGGGGGCGCCCCTTCGATCGGGCGTCCGAGTACGCCAGGACGCTTCTGCCACGGCAACGGGCCGCCGGGCGGGCGGTAGTCGACGCCGAGTGCGTCAAGTCGCGCGTAGTGCGGGGTCATTCGGCGCTCGAAGTCCGCGTAGTCGCGCTCGGCGGGTGCCGGGAGCGGGCTCCAGGCGACCTCCGCGAAGGCGGCGAGGCGCGGGAACACCTGGTAGTCCACGCGTGCGTGGTACTCCATCACCTCGGTCCATACGTTCGCCTGGGTGCCGAGCACGTGCCGGGCCTCGTCGGCGGTGAGCTGGGGCGGCAGCGGCTCGAACCGGTAGACGTCCTCAAGGGTGCGTACGAAACCGATGGGCGCGGGCTCGTCGGGGCCGCCGTCCTGGCGGTGGTCCAAGTACACCTGCTGCTCGGGACACATGACGACGTCGTGACCGGCCTTGGCCGCGGCGATGCCGCCGCCGTATCCGCGCCAGGACGACACGGTGGCACCTTCGGCGAGGCCGCCTTCGAGGATCTCGTCCCATCCGATGAGCCGGCGCCCACGCGCGGTGAGCCAGCTGTCGAAGTGCCGGATGAACCAGCTCTGCAGCCCGTTCTCGTCGCCGACCCCCAGCTCCTTGATGCGGGCCTGTGCGGCGGGCGACTCCCTCCACTGGTCCTTGGGGCACTCGTCACCCCCGACGTGGATGAAGGTGGAGGGGAAGAGCTCGAGCACTTCCTCGAACACTCCCTCGTAGAAGCGGAGGGTGTTCTCGGTCGGTGCGAGGACGTTCGGATTGACGCCCCAGGTGTCCCACACGCCGAGCGAGGCGGTGTCCACGACGTCGGTGTTGCCGAGCTCCGGATAGGCGTGGATGGCGGCCTGCGAGTGCCCGGGGATGTCGATCTCGGGTACGACGGCGATGTGCCGCTCATGGGCGTACGCGACGATCTCGCGGATGTCGTCCTGCGTGTAGTAACCGCCGTGCGGGGTGTCGCTCCACAGCTCGGAGGCGCGGTGCCCCCACTTCGAACGCGGGCGCCACGACCCGGCCTCCGTCAGCTTCGGGTAGCGCTTGATCTCGATGCGCCAGCCCTGGTCGTCGGTGAGATGGAAGTGGAAGACGTTCAGCTTGTGCGCGGCAAGGAGGTCCAGGTACCTCAGCACCCCGTCCTTGGGCATGAAGTGCCGGGCAACGTCGAGCATCATGCCGCGCCACCCGAAGCGCGGGGCGTCCTCGATGAGGCACCCCGGGACGGTGTGCGGACCCCCCACCCGCACCGGCGCCCGCCGGAAGGCGTCGGCCCCGACGAGCTGGCGCAGGGTCTGCGCACCCCAGAAGAGGCCGGGGGCCGAGCCGCCGACGATCTCGATGCCGCCCGCCCCGACGGTGAGCCGGTACGCCTCGGCCGCGAGGGAGTCGTCGATCGCCAGCGAGATGCCGCTGCCCTCACCCGGGGCCAGGGGCAGTCCGAGCGCGGCGCCGAGGGTGGAGCGCAGCCAGCGCTCGGTGGACTCGGTGCCGGGGGCCGCGCGGAGCACGGTCTCCTGGTCGAGGAAGAAGCCTTCGGTGTGCGGTCCCTCGGCGCGGGCGGGCGCCGGGATCAGTTGCTCAAAGGTCATGCGGCGAATCTGCCACGCGACGGCACAACGCAAAAGGGGCGTTGCGGCACACGCAACGCCCCTTCACGAGAAGGCTCCGGACAGCTCCGGCGCGGGCTACTTCTTGCCGCCGCCCTTGCCGTCCTTACCGCCCTTGTCCTTGTCGCCACCGGCGCTCATGGACTCGTAGATCTCCTTGCACATGGGGCAGACGGGATACTTCTTCGGGTCACGCCCCGGCACCCACACCTTGCCGCAGAGCGCGACGACGGGCGTACCGTCGAGCGCGCTCGCCATGATCTTGTCCTTCTGGACATAGTGCGCGTAGCGCTCGTGGTCGCCGTCACCGTGCGACACCTGTGGCGTCGGCTCTACGAGGGTCCCCGTACCTGCCCCGCGCTCGGGCTCGGGCTCAAGAGTGCTCATGGCATCCAAGGGTACCTACGCCCACCGCCAACCGTCAGCGCCGCTCACCGTGCCTTCGTGCCCCGCATTTGTGTGGGTCCTGCGATCACCCCCTGAAACGAATCAGCCACCTCTATTGATTGGTGGCTACACAGACATGCTGATCGTTGGGCAGATGCATACGCCGGGCCACGCCTGGGGCGCGAGACCGCCCGGCACCTCGGGGACAGCGTCACCCTCCATCCGCAGTGGGATGGGCCGGACCGCATACGAATACGACGCATCGGAAACCAGATATGGACTACCGAGCTGACCGACCTTCTGCGGAAGTCTCGAACGGGGGGATTTTCGGAAATATCTGAGGTTTCTCTGATACCGGCGTGATCTGGTGGCAGAGCGAGACGTTCGAGATGCTCCCCCTGGTCGTGAGCACCGTCACCGGCGCTACACTCCCCGGCCTCTGGCCTCGGAGGGGCCAGCCGGACCTCGCCTGCGCCGCCGACCGGCCTTCACTTCCCCGTATCCCGGTCCGGGATGATCAGAGCCTCGCCGTCGGCGTCGAAGAGGCGGATGCTGCTCACGATGTTCCCGAACATCGTCGAGAACGAGTCCCATCCCACCGAGGTGGGCGTACTCAGCTCCATCATCAAGGTGGTGCCGTTCGGCAGCGGGACATAGACACGGATATACGGCGTCGAGATGGTGAGGCCCTGCGGGTCCTCGGTCAACTCGCCGGTCACTTTGTCGTCGCGCGTCCCGATGCAAGACACTGCCGGACCACACGGGAGCTGGATGTCGGTGACCTCACCCGCATCTTCCCGGCGCAGGCTGGATGCGATCGCCGCGAGCGGGTCCTCATCCTCACCTTCGGGGCTGTCAGCCAGCGCTGCGTAGACGGTGGCGGTGCACGGGGTCCCGTCAACTGCACCCACACAGACAGCCGCGAACTCGGCACCCGCCTCCAACAGGTCGTCCATGCCAAGTGCGCAGATCACCGCGAACTTCAGCCAGTCCTCGACCTCGGTACCGGGCAGCGCCTTCTGGGCGAGCTCCTCAATGAGCCGAACCGCCTCGTCTTCGTCCTCCTCGTCAATGGGGATGTCGTGGAAGATTTCCGGCATCACCCAACGGACGTGGATGTCGTCGGCCTGGACGCCGTTGGCACCGGGCGCTGCCTGTGTCGGAATGAATTCCAGTCGGGACGGCACAGTGGGGGCGGTCACTTGGGGGCGCTGCCTTCCGGAAGGGACGGAGCGGGTAGCTCCGGTGCGCCGGGGAAGAACTTCCGCGACGAGGCGTACATGCCGTAATGGGGATACAGAAGGGGCACATCGGCACCGCCGTTGCGCGCGATGACGACAATCTTTCGGTAGAGACGCACTCGGCACCGCATGTTGCGGTTGGAAACGTCGAGCAAACTGCGTCGCCTCAACAGGTACATCGCAAGCAGCAATCCACAGACGATCAAGGCGTCCGCGACGATGAACCCGATCTGGAACGGCCGCGGCTTCGTGGAGGCGACCAAGTCCCAGAACGGCCATGCGCCGGCACCGAAGACGAACAGGGGCAGCGCGAAGAGACAGCCGAGGATTCCCGCTTTCGACGTGTCCTGGCTTCGATGGAACAGCAGTCGGAGCACGGCGGTGTCATCGAAGAAATCGAAGTCCACCTCCCTGCCGTGTCTCTCCGCCGCCTCGCGGGCCGCCGGGACAGTGGCGATGACACTGCCGGGAATCAGATCGTGAACCACCCCACCGTCATCGACGAACTGACCGTTCTCCATGGCGTGGAAGTCGCTTGTCAGCACATGCTCTCCTTACCCAGCGGGCGCCAGGGCACCGTGGAACGGCGCGGATGTCGGGCTCGGCCGTGGCGATGGCGAAGGCGCACTCGGGGTCGAGGGCGCACTTGGTGGCGTACTCGGGTGCGGGCGGGCCCCGGGGCCCGTACCGGGCGTGATGTGGTTCGGCTTTTCGTCCTCTCCCGGCAGGACCTGCTGCAACTTCATGAAGGATTCCACACCCAGTTTGGACAGGGCGGCTCCCTTGATGAAGCGGGTCACGTTCTCCGGCGCCCAACCTCCGGCTGGGATCTTCGAACCCCATTTACCCAACAGCTTGGACGCGACGCCGGCCCCACGGTTGATGTTCTTCACTGCAATGCCGTTGGTGAACATGCCCCACATGGTGCGCTGCGCGGTAGCAAGGCGGGCGCCCTTGGCACCCGCGGTGAGACCCTTCAGCGCGCCGAGGCCGGGAATGATGCCCAGCACGTCAATGGTGATCGCCACCGCATCGAGTTTTCCGCCCCGGGCGAAGACGTCGTACAACCGCCCGGACAGGGCAGTTGCACTCATCGCGGCGGCAACGCCGATGAGGATGGCGGCGGCGCCACCCGTCAGAACGACCGCCGCGACCAATGCCGCCACCGCCAGAACCGTCGCGATGGCCGTGAACCAATCCGCGTGATCCGCTATCCAGTCCATGAACCCACCAGGGTCCCGGACCCCGTCGTGATGGATCACATTCTTGATCTTCTTGGCCGCCGCGCTCGCCGCATCATCGCGGATCTCCACCGCGTTCATAATCTTCTGCCGATGTCTGGCCATGACCGATGTGGCGTCATCGCGCTTCTTCTGTTGCTTCGTGCGATCGGCGCCGTCCTCCCGCGAGGAGGGGATCGTCCCCTTGGTCTTCTCCAGCTCCTTCATGGCAGCCTTCTGCTCGACCTCCGCCGTGCGGAACTCCTCCAGCGCCTTGTCCGCCATGCGCTGCGCACGGTGCAACTCGCTGGCGTACTCCTTCGACTCGCCCTCCCTGACCTTGGTACCAAGGGCGTTCGCAGCCTCGTCATAGCGGTCATATGCCTTCTTCAGGCGCCCCGCGGTCTCTCCTGCGATGTCGTGGAAGGCGCGCCCGGCCACGCTGTCCCAGCTGTCGACGGACGCCAACGCCTTGATGTTCCGCGCCTGCTTGTCGATCTCCTCGGCCATGCCGCGCAGCTTCTTGCTGAGGTGTGCGACCTCGTACGGGTCGCCGGGCACGGGATCGGAGTCATAAAGAGGAGTCCAGTCACTCGGCCGCCCGCTCACTTCTTGCCCTTCTTGTCGCTTTTCTTGGCGTCCCGGAGCGCGTTGGCGAGTTTATGGTCGACGTCCTCGTACGCCTTCGCCGCTTCGGCCGTGAACTTGGCAAGGTTCTCGATGTCCTTGTTCAGCTTCTTGCGCGTCTTCTTCCATGTGCTGGAGAAGTCGTCGAATATCTCGCGCAGCTTCTCGCTGCCCAAGTCCTTCTCGTAACCGTCGGAGGGGTCGCCGTTCTCCTTGAACTCACGGTGGATGCGGTAGAGCGACTCCGAACAATCCTTGATGAGGTCGAGGTCGGCCCTGATTCTGTCTGCCACGGGCTTAGGCCTTCTCCATGCGTGGACCGTCTTGGTCAGCGGTTGATGGACTGGATTTCCTGGACGACGACATCCTGATCCGCACCGAACTGCCCTTCTGGCAGACCTTGCCGGCCGTCAACGACGGTGCTGGTCCAGTGGATCTTCCAAGTCACGGTGGCCTTGAGGCCGTAGGACCCGTCCCCTGACGAACGCAGGTACCTCACCCCGCACGGAGGAGTGTCGTCGGCCTTGCCCTTCGCGTAGGGCTCCCCGATCCGGCCGTTCTCGATCGGGCACACTCCCGAGGCGGGATACGTCTCCGCATCCTCAGTACCAGGCTCGATCTTGAGGGAGACCGGCTCCGCGGTAGTGGTCGCGTCGATGCCGAGCACCGGGACGGACGCGGTCACTGAGACGGGCTTGAACTCGGCCTTGTCCAGCCACGCCCACGTGGGCAGGTTGACCTTCGTCGTGCCCTCCGGCGCGAGGGCCACTTCGGTGCCGGGCACGCGGATCTCGGCGTACGCGAGGTGGGCGAGGACCTCAGGTGTGACGGCTTCGGGTACCTCGGCCGGGGGCGGGTCACCTTCGTCGACCCAGAAGTACGGCTTGTCGCAGTCGAACGCTCCAGGGGCGCTCTCCTTCCCGTCCGGGATGAAGCCGTCCCACCAATACCCCTTGCCGGCCTTCTTCTTGTTGAAGTCCTTGTAGGGCTTGCCGTCGACGTAGCGGTTGCGCTGCGACAGGTCCCACTGCGAGCCGGTGGACTCGGCCTGCCAGATCGGCTCCAGTTTCTTCTGGAGCTGAGTCGGGCTGTACGCGGGGGCGTAGTAGCACGGCGGCGGAGTCCACGTCGTGGTCGACGCCACCGGCCCGGCGGCCTTACCCGTGCCGTTCTTGGAGCGGTCATAGACGACCCCGGCGGAGAGTGTGCCGTCCCCGTCGGCACTGCCGGAAGCCGACGGCTTGCCCGCCCCCTGACCTTCACCGGGCCCGTAGGCCAAGGCACTACCAGGAGCCAGAGAGCAGCCGATGACCAACACACCGAGTGTCAGTATCCGACCACGTCTGTTCATTGCTTGCATGACGCTTCCCCCCGTTGCGACGCAAGGTCCGTGGTCTGCCAGACCCCCTGGTCGTTCTTCTTGAGACGGGTGTTGTACAGCACGTACGGACTCTCACCCGAGGAGGACTTGTCGACTTTTCCGGTCTTGCGGTTCTTGTTGAATCCCTTACTCTCGTCGGCGCAGTAGACGACCGAGGCGGTCTTGCCGCCGGACAGCATGACCTTGGGCGCGTAGTAGCGAGTCGTTCCGGTGAACGACATGTTGGCGTCCAGGTACTTCTGCACCCACTCGACGACGTCACTGAGGGCCTCGTCCTTGTAGTAGAAGGAGAGCCCTTGCGCGCCGGTGTCACCCCGCACGATGGCGTCGTTGGTCGAATCGATGCGACTGGCGGTGTCCGAGAGGACCGCGTCCTTGTCGGAACTGCCGGTCTTCCATTGCTCGTACACGTCCTTGACACCCGACGGCAGCTTGACCTCCGGTCGGTCGGCGGCGCTCGATGCACTCGGCGACTCCGACTTCTTGGCCCTGCCGGTCTCGGCACCCTCGATCTTGTCGCTGCCCTTGGAGTTGTCTTCTTCTCCGCCGCCGCAGGCCGTCAGGAGCAGAGCCGCGGTGACGGCGAGCGCGGCGGCAACGGACATAGGGCGGTGCTTCACTGGGCAACTCCCGGAGGGGCGAGGGTTCACACGAGTGACGCAACGCTATCGAGGGGATCCCGGAGAAACCAGCCACGATTACGTCGAGCGAAATCTCAACCCAGACAAGCCAGACAAGAGGGAGCCCGCAGTCACCGTCACCGGCCAGGGACCAGTCCGTGCGCTGGCTAATACGCCACGTATCAGCTGACGCAGGACGACCACCGTTGTTCGCATGTGCACCTCAGGCGTCGCGCTCCCACGGCTAACCGCACAGCCGTCCTTGCTTCTGCAACCCCTGCGCGGCCCCGCGAGCCGACACCGGGAGTTCAGTTCAGCGACGCGTCGTCCGGATACGTCGCCACCATCGCCAGTTCACTCCGCTGCCGCCGCAGCACCGCCCGCCACAGCCGCTCCGGATCCGGGGACGACACGTCCCCGGGCTCGGACTCGACCACGTACCAGGCGCCCTCGACGAGTTCGTCCTCCAGTTGGCCGGGGCCCCAGCCCGCGTATCCGGCGAAGATCCGCAGGGAGCCGAGTGCGGGGGCCAGGAGTTCGGGGGGTGTGTCCAGGTCGACCAGGCCGATCGCGCCGTGCACGCGGCGCCAGCCGATCGGCTCGCCTCTGCCGGGGCGGGGGCGGGGGCGGGAGCCGGGGGCCGCGCCCTCCTCCCCCGGGATCACCCCCACGCCGAGCGCCGAGTCGAGCGAGACGGGACCGCCCTGGAAGACGACTCCCGGCGCGCCGGTGAGATCGCCCCAGCCATCAAGGATGTCCGCGACGTCCACCGGCGTGGGCCGGTTGAGGACCACGCCGAGCGAGCCCTCCTCGTCGTGGTCGAGGAGCAGCACCACCGCGCGGTCGAAGTTCGGGTCCGCCAGGGCAGGCGTGGCCACGAGCAGCCGCCCTGTGAGCGAGGACACCTCGGTCATGAACGACATGATCCCGCATCTTTGCCCCGCGGGGGGAGGCAATGCCCGTACAGGAGTGAATGCAGCTCAGGGGCGCACAGGCGCGTCTGGAGCGCACACTTTCGCCGGTGACCCGGAGTGTCCGGTTCCGAACGTTTCGTGTTGTCACGAACTCCTGACGTGTTTCGCACGTCCTTGCCCTTACGGAAGGGGGGTACACGCCCATTACGCTTGCCCTTTGGTCCACCCGTCCATCCAATCGGAACGCGAGATTCATGACCGTCACCGACGATGTACTGCTTGTCCACGGCGGAACCCCGCTGGAGGGCGAGATCCGTGTCCGCGGCGCGAAGAACCTCGTGCCCAAGGCCATGGTCGCCGCGCTGCTCGGCAGCGCTCCGAGCAGGCTGCGCAATGTCCCCGACATCCGCGACGTCCGCGTCGTACGCGGACTCCTGCAGCTGCATGGCGTCACGGTCCGCCCCGGTGAGGAGCCGGGCGAGCTGGTCATGGACCCCTCGCACGTGGAGAGCGCCAACGTCGCGGACATCGACGCGCACGCGGGCTCCTCGCGGATCCCGATCCTCTTCTGCGGGCCGCTCCTGCACCGCCTGGGCCACGCCTTCATCCCCGGCCTCGGCGGCTGCGACATCGGCGGCCGGCCGATCGACTTCCACTTCGAGGTGCTCCGCCAGTTCGGCGCCACCATCGAGAAGCGCGAGGGCGGCCAGTACCTGGAGGCCCCGCAGCGGCTGCGCGGCACGAAGATCCAGCTGCCGTACCCGTCCGTGGGCGCCACCGAGCAGGTCCTGCTGACGGCCGTACTGGCCGAAGGCGTCACCGAACTCTCGAACGCCGCCGTCGAACCCGAGATCGAAGACCTCATCTGTGTGCTGCAGAAGATGGGCGCGATCATCGCGATGGACACCGACCGGACCATAAGGGTCACCGGTGTCGACAGCCTGGGCGGCTACAACCACCACGCCCTCTCGGACCGTCTGGAGGCCGCCTCCTGGGCTTCCGCGGCCCTGGCGACCGAAGGCAACATCTACGTCCGCGGCGCCCAGCAGCGCTCGATGATGACGTTCCTGAACACCTACCGGAAGGTGGGCGGTGCCTTCGAGATCGACGACGAGGGCATCCGCTTCTGGCACCCGGGCGGCTCGCTCAACGCGATCGCCCTGGAGACGGACGTGCACCCCGGCTTCCAGACGGACTGGCAGCAGCCCCTGGTCGTCGCGCTCACCCAGGCGGCGGGCCTCTCCATCGTCCACGAGACGGTCTACGAGTCCCGGCTGGGATTCACCTCCGCGCTCAACCAGATGGGCGCACACATCCAGCTCTACCGCGAGTGCCTCGGCGGTTCCCACTGCCGCTTCGGGCAGCGCAACTTCCTCCATTCGGCGGTCGTGAGCGGCCCCACGAAGCTCCAGGGCGCCGATCTGGTCATTCCCGACCTCCGCGGCGGCTTCTCGTACCTGATCGCCGCTCTGGCGGCCCAGGGGACGTCCCGCGTCCACGGCATCGACCTGATCAACCGCGGCTACGAGAACTTCATGGACAAGCTCGTGGAGCTCGGCGCGAAGGTGGAGCTGCCGGGCGGTTCCCTGGTCTGACCCCGCACAGCGCTGCCGCACACAGCACTGCGCACCC
>NZ_JBHUZJ010000059.1:0-60248 GCF_042667685.1 Streptomyces sp. NPDC057302
TCGCCCCGATCCCGGCGACCACCGCGGCCAGGCCCTTCTCGAACCCCGCGTCGAAGTCGCGGAACATCTCGTGGCCCGCCGCCGCGGCCAGCGGAAAGCCGTCGAGCCGCCGCGCGCGGGCCGCCAGGTCGTAGCCGCCCTCCTCCTTCACGGGGTCGGGGCCCATGGACTGCTCCTCGATCACGTAGCCGATCGTGTAGCTGTACGCCGTGAACCAGGCGCGGGCCGCGCCGCCGGGCGTGAAGCCCCCCTCGGTGAGTCTGCGCAGGTGGGCCTCCATCGGGACCGCGTACGACATGTCGGTGAAGTGCGTGCCGCTGTAGACCTTCGCGCCGTCGCGATACCTCAGCAGATGGTGCCGCAGACCCCGCATCGCGGCGGCCAGGGTCTGTGACCAGTCGGCGCCGGGGATCGCGTCCGCCGCAAACTCCTCGTTCATGCGCCGCAGCATCACCGTCGCCATCTCGTCGAGCAGCGCCTGCTTGTCCTTGAAGTGCCAGTACAGAGCGGGCGCCTTGACGTCCAGTTCCTTGGCGATGGCGCGCAGCGAGAGCCCGTCGAGGCCCGTCTCGTTCAGGAGCTCCAGGGCGGTCTGCGCGACGCGGGTGCGGTCCAGGGGTGTCGTAGCCACCTTGACAATTTAACACCGTTAAGCGCAGGCTCTGGACATGGCACTTAACAGCGTTAAGGACACCTCGCCCACGAACTCTCCCGCGGGCTCTCTCGCGGACTCCCTCACGACCGACGTGCTCGTCGTCGGCTCGGGGCCCACCGGCCTGACCCTCGCCTGCGACCTCGCCCGGCGGGGGGTGCGCGCCCTGGTCGTCGAGCGGGCCGACACCCTCTTCCCCGGCTCGCGCGGCAAGGGCATCCAGCCCCGCACCCAGGAGGTCTTCGACGACCTCGGGGTCATCGAAGCGGCCGAGGCGGCGGGCGGCGGCTACCCGGTCGGCATGATCTGGCGGGACGGCGAGCGGCAGGGCGAGCACCGGATGTCCGACGAGACGGAGCCGACGCGGGACGCTCCCTACAACCGGCCGCTGATGCTCCCCCAGTGGCGTACGCAGGAGATCCTGTACGCCCGCCTCAAGGAACTCGGCGGCGACGACATCCTGTTCGGCGCCGGTCTGACCGACCTCGCCCAGGACGAGGAGGGCGTCACCGCACGGCTCGCGGACGGGCGCACCGTCCGCGCCGCGTACGCCGTGGCGGCGGACGGCGGCCGTTCGACCGTGCGCGCGGCGCTCGGCATCGGCATGACGGGCGAGACCGTCGACCCGCATCCGATCCTGGTCGCCGACGTCCGCATCCCCTGCCTGGACCGCGACAACTGGCACATGTTCCCGCCCGCCGAAGAGGGCGCGGGCTTCCTGGCGATCTGCCCGCTGGCGGGCACGCCGGACTTCCAGCTGACGGCCCAGTTCACCGACGGCACCGAGCCCGATACCTCGCTCGAAGGCGTACGCAAGGTCGTCGCCGCCCGTACGCATCTCACCGGCGACGAGGTGACCGAGGTGCGCTGGGCCTCCGACTTCAGGCCGCGCGCGGCGATGGCGGACCGGTTTCGCGAGGGCCGCGTGTTCCTGGCCGGGGACGCGGCGCACGTGCACTCACCGGCGGGCGGGCAGGGCCTGAACACCAGCGTGCAGGACGCGTACAACCTGGGCTGGAAGCTGGGCGCGGTGCTGCGCGGCGGCGCGCCCGCGGCCCTGCTCGACACCTACGAGGCCGAGCGCCTGCCCAACGCGGCGCAGATGCTGGGCCTCTCCACCCGCATCCACCGGGGCGAGGAGCGGCGCGGGGGCGCCACGCGCCAGTTGGGCCTGGGCTACCGGGACAGCTCCCTGGCGGTGGAGACCCGTGCGGAACTCCCGGAGGAGGCGCTGCGGGCGGGCGATCGCGCTCCGGACGGGCCGTGCGGCGAGGGAAGGCTGTTCGACGCTTTCAGGGGCCCGCACTTCACGCTGCTCGCGGTCGACACGGATGCTGAACTCCCGCCGCTGGACAAGGAGTTGGTGCACGTACACCGCATCGGCGCCTACGCGCCCTACGGGAAGGGCCTGTTCCTGGTGCGCCCGGACGGGTACGTCGGCTGGGCGGGCGAGGACGCGAGGGGCGCGAAGGACGCGAGGGGTGCGAAGGACGCAAGGGACGCGAGGGGGCTGACGGAGTACTTCGGGCTGTTCAACTCGGGCAGTTGACCTCAATCAAGCTTGAGGTTCTACCTTCTGGGCATGGACACTTTCACGTACTCCCACAGCGACGCGGACCTCATCGACCAGCCCATCGGCTACTGGGCAACGGCGGCGGGCGAAGCCGTCGTCCACCACATCCGCACCATGCTGGCCGAGTCGGGACTCACCCAGCCCCAGTGGTGGATCCTGAACCAGATCCGCGGCGACGAGGGCCGCGACAAGGCGGACGTGGTGGGCACCCTGCGCGGCTACCTGAGCACCGGCGACGGGGCCCTCCTGCACAACATCGGCGCCCTGCACGACCGCGCCCTGCTCACCGAGGACGCCGGCGGCCGCCTCCGCCTCACCGACGCGGGCCGCGCGCTCAGGGACGAGACCGCCGCGCGTCAGCAGAAGACCCGCGCGGAGATCCAGGAGGACATCTCGGACGAGGAGTACGTCCAGGTCATCAAGGTCCTCCAGCGGATGATCCACAACGTGGGAGGAGCGGCCTGGCACCACTGAGGCCCGTCCTCAGTGCCGCTCACCCACTGGCGAGGGACAGCTTCGCCGCGAACCCGAGAAACAGCGCACCCGCCGCCGAGGTGGCTCCCGCCGAGAGCCGCCTGCGGCGGCGGAAAGCGGCCGAGAGCTTGGTGCCGCTGAATATCAGGGCGGTGAGATAGAGGAAGCTCGCCACCTGGGCGAAGGCGCCCAGGACGACGAAGGACAGCGCGGGATAGGCGTATCCGGGGTCGACGAACTGCACGAAGAAGGCGATGAAGAAGAGGATCGCCTTCGGGTTGAGCAGGCTGATCACGAGCGCCCTGCGGAACGGCCGCTCCCCGGCGCTCTCCGCCGCCCCCGGCCCGCTCTCGTCCACCGGCTGCCGCCGCGCCCGCCACAGTCCCCAGGCCGCCCGCAGCATCCCCACCGCGAGCCAGGTCAGATAGCCGGCGCCCGCGTACTTCACGATCCCGAAGAGCACGGCATTGGCCTGAAGGAGCGAGGCGACACCGGCCGCCGACAGCGTCATCAGGACCGTGTCCCCGCACCAGACGCCCGCGGCGGCCGTATAGCCGGTGCGTACGCCACGGCGTGCGGCCACGGAGAGCACGTACAGCGAGTTCGGCCCCGGCAGCAGAATGATCAGGGCGAGGCCCGCGAGATAGGTCGGAAGATCGGTGACACCCAGCATGGGGCGGAGTCTCGCACGCGTGTACGGCATGAAGGACACGGTGTCCGCCAAGCGGACACCCGTCCCGGCCGCGACGCCAGAACGTCAGAACGCGTCCGTCGGCACGTACGCCCCCCACACCTCCCGCAGCGCGTCGCACACCTCGCCCACCGTCGCCCGCGCCCGCAGCGCGTCCTTCATCGGGTAGAGGACGTTGGCCTCGCCCTTCGCCGCCTCCTGGAGCGAGGCGAGCGCCGCGTCCACCGCCGCCTGGTCGCGCTCGGCCCGCAGCTTCGCGAGGCGGGCCGCCTGCCGGGCCTCGATGGCGGGATCGACGCGCAGGGGTTCGTAGGGCTCCTCCTCGTCGAGGCGGAAGCGGTTGACGCCGACCACGACACGCTCGCCGGAGTCGGTCTCCTGGGCGATGCGGTAGGCGCTGCGCTCGATCTCGCCCTTCTGGAAGCCGTTCTCGATGGCGGCCACCGCGCCGCCCATGTCCTCGACGCGCTCCATGAGGCCGAGGGTCGCCGTCTCGACGTCGTCCGTCATCTTCTCGACGACGTACGACCCGGCGAACGGGTCGACGGTGGCGGTCACGTCCGTCTCGTACGCCAGGACCTGCTGCGTGCGCAGGGCCAGGCGCGCGCTCTTGTCGGTCGGCAGCGCGATCGCCTCGTCGAAGGAGTTCGTGTGCAGGGACTGCGTGCCGCCGAGTACGGCACCGAGGCCCTGGACCGCGACCCGGACCAGATTCACCTCGGGCTGCTGGGCGGTGAGCTGGACGCCGGCCGTCTGCGTGTGGAAGCGCAGCATCAGGGATTTCGGGTTCTTCGCGCCGAACTCGTCGCGCATCACCCGCGCCCAGATCCTGCGTGCGGCACGGAACTTGGCGACCTCCTCCAGGAGCGTCGTACGCGCCACGAAGAAGAAGGAGAGGCGGGGTGCGAAGTCGTCGACGTCCATGCCCGCGGCGACCGCCGTGCGGACGTACTCGATGCCGTCGGCGAGGGTGAAGGCGATCTCCTGCGCGGGCGTCGCGCCCGCCTCTGCCATGTGATAGCCGGAGATGGAGATGGTGTTCCACCTGGGGATCTCGGCCCGGCAGTACTTGAAGATGTCCGCGATCAGACGCAGGGAGGGCTTGGGCGGGAAGATGTACGTGCCCCGCGCGATGTACTCCTTCAGGACGTCGTTCTGGATCGTGCCCGTGAGCCGACCCGCGTCGACCCCCTGTTCCTCGCCCACCAGTTGGTACATCAGGAGCAGCAGGGCGGCGGGCGCGTTGATCGTCATCGACGTCGAGACCTTGTCCAGCGGGATGCCGCCGAACAGGACCCGCATGTCGTCGATCGAGTCGATCGCGACGCCCACCTTGCCGACCTCGCCGCTCGCGAGGGGCGCGTCGCTGTCGTGGCCCATCTGCGTGGGCAGGTCGAAGGCGACGGAGAGGCCCGTCGTGCCGTTCGCGATCAGCTGCTTGTAGCGGGCGTTGGACTCGACGGCCGTGCCGAAGCCCGCGTACTGGCGCATCGTCCAGGGGCGCCCTGTGTACATGGAGGGATACACGCCGCGCGTATACGGATAGGCGCCCGGTGCGCCCAGCTTCGTCGCGGGATCCCAGCCGTCGAGGGCCTCGGGGCCGTACACGGGCTCGACGGGCAGTCCGGACTCCGACTCACGCGTCATCGCTCTGTGCCTCCTGCCAGAGATCCTTCTCCGTTACTTCTCCGGTATAGCGGTCCTCCCCCAGCATGCGGCAACGTTCAGGGGTGGTCACTCGCGGGGAACACTCTCAGCGAGTCCGTGGAGCCGAGGAGCGATGGCGGGGGTCATTGTGGGCAAAGGTGCGATAGCCGTGGGAGCCGTGATCGCGGTCGCGCTGGTCGGCGGGTGCAAGGCGCAGGCCGTCGACCAGGACGGGAAGGCGCAACAACCGATCAAGATCTCTCCCACGAAGACGGAGAAGCCGGATGAGCCGGGTGGGTCGGACGGGACAGGCGGGACGGAGCAGTCGGAATCGGGTGGCGCCGATGAGCCGTCCGGGCCGTCGAAGCGGGAGCGGGAGCGGACGGCGACCCCTCAGCCGCCGCCGAAGACGCTGCTCGCCCCGGGCCAGCGCGACGGCCAGGTGCGGGAGCTGCAGGCCAGGCTCCGGCAGATCGAGTGGTTCGTCGAGGACCCCTCGGAGACGTACGGCGCGTCCACGACCACCGCGGTCAAGGGGTTCCAGGAGAAGCGCGGGCTGCCCGCCACCGGTACGACGGACACGGTCACCTGGCAGAGGCTGCTCGCCATGACGCACGAGCCGTCGAAGTACGAGCTGTACTCCGGGGGCGGCATTCCGGCGTCGAAGCCCGACAAGCGCTGCATGACCGGCCGGGTGATGTGCATCAGCAAGGAGAGCCGCACGCTGACCTGGATGATCGACGGCAAGGCCGTCTCGACGATGGACGTGCGCTTCGGCTCGCAGTACACGCCCACCCGTGACGGCACGTTCACCGTCTTCTGGAAGTCCCGCCACCACGTCTCGACGTTGTACGACAGCTCCATGCCGTACGCGATGTTCTTCAGCGGCGGCCAGGCCGTGCACTACTCCACGGACTTCGCGGCGACCGGCTACAGCGGCGCTTCGCACGGCTGTGTGAACGTACGCGACGAGAAGAAGATCGCGAGCCTGTACGCGCAGGTCAAGAACGGCGACAAGGTCGTCGTCTACAAGTGACGCCCGGGATTAATCAGCGTGGGCGGGATCGGGGGAACGTCTCCCGCCCACGCTGGTGGCACTGAGCCAAAGGTACGGGGGGAACCCCTGGCTCGTGCGCGGGCCGATGACCAGTCGGCTCACTTCTTACTGCGCCACTGCTTCAAAAAACGTCACACCCGCGACGAATGATGTTTCCGGGCAGGTCAGGAGCACGGCGGGGGTGGCGCGGGAGGGGTGCGGGAGGGGGTGCGGGACCCGGCTAGGACGCGTTGCCGGGCAGTACGGGCTGGGCGCTGTACGAGGCGGTCGGGGTGGGCGCCGGGTTCGGCCGGTGCGGCACCGAGGGGGCCACGATCGGCGGGAAGGGGCGGCTGCCGCCGTTGCCCCAGTGGTCGTTGCCGCCGCCGGATGATCCGCCGCCGCCGTCGTTGTCGCCGGCGCCGTTGTCGCCGTCGTCGTCACTGCCGCCGTTGCCGCTGTCGTCGCCGCCGTCGTGCTCGCGGTCGCCGCCCGGTCCGTCCAGGACACGGCCGCAGAACTCGGTCACCCGCCGGGATCCCTTGGCGGCTTCCTCCAGGCGGCGCCTCTTCTCGCCCTGGAGCTCTCCGCTGCGGTAGTCGCGACAGGCGGAGACCACCTTGCGGTACCAGTCCCCCGCCTCGTTCTCGCGCTGCGGGTCGCCGGCGCCGGGCTGTGCGGTGTTCGCGCCGCCCTTGGAGGTGCCTTCGTCGGGGTTCTCGACGCCTTCGCCCTGCGGGGGCGGGCTGCTGCCGGGTCCGCGTGGGGGGTCTTCCGGCGTGGTGGTCACGTCGTCGGGCTCCACGTCCGGGCTGCCGCTCGCGTCGTTGGACGGGGACGAGAGCGGTTCGGGCGAGGCGACGGACGAGGCGGAGGCCGCGGGGCCGGGCCTGTCCCGGTCGCCGCCGCCGAACGGCGAGGGAAGCACGCCCGTGCCCGCGGCCACGGCGACTCCGCCGATCATGCAGCCGGCGAGCACCGCGGCGAGTCCGTAGCGCATGGGGCGGGCCCAGCGTGCGGGGCGCGGGGGCTCGGCCGAGCGCCCGATATGCACCGTATCGCCCGCTCCCACGCGCGTAGAAGCCGCCCGTTTCTTCGTCGCCTCAGGGCCGCGGGCCTCCCGGAAGGCCGCGAGGGCGGCTGCTTCACCGGGGAGTTCGGAGGAGATGTCGGCGGGTACGACGGAACCGGCGCGGTCGTCCGCGGCGAGCGCGGCCAGGGCCTTGGCCAGTCGCGCGGCCTGTTCACGCGCGTGATGGCCGGTGCCTGCGCCATTGATGGCGGTGCGGTCGGTGGTGCCTGCACCGTCGACGCCTACGCCGCCGATGCCTGTGCCGTCGATGCCTGTGCCGTCGATGGGCTCACCGCTCAGCAAACGCTCCGCCGTGTCGCGGTCCAGCCACCTGTAATCCTCGTCGGCCATCACATGTCCTTCTGCGCCCGGGAACGCGAATGCGTCACACCGGCGGACGTCACCGCACTCCCGCGCCGTTCCCTCTGGGGCGGTACGGCGTCCAGCGCGCCCTCGCTCGGCGGGTCGTCCGCGCCGAGCAGTTCCGCGAGCCGCTTCAGGCCTCGGTGGGCGGCGGTGCGGACCGCGCCGGGGCGCTTGCCGAGGGTCAGGGCCGCGCTCTTTGCGTCGAGGCCGACGACCACCCGGAGTACGACCGCTTCCGCCTGGTCCTGCGGGAGTTGGGCTATCAGGGCGAGGGCGTCGCTGGTGGCCAGGGACTCCATCGCCTCGTCGGCGGTGTCCGCCTCGCCCGGCTTTCCGGTCAGCTCGGTCTCGTCGCCGCCTATCGCCGGGCGGCGGCCCCGCATGCGTATGTGGTCGAGCGCGCGGTTGCGCGCTATGCGTGCGGCCCAGCCGCGGAACCGGTCCGCGTCGCCGCTGAAGCGGTCGAGGTCCCTGGCTATCTGCAGCCAGGCCTCGGACGCGACGTCCTCCGCGTCCGGGTCTCCGACCAGCGTGCGTACGTAGCCGAGCAGCCGCGGGTGCACGGCGCGGTACACAGTCCGGAACGCGGTCTCGTCCCCGTCCTGCGCCGCAAGCACCGCGGCGGTCAGTTCCGCGTCGTCCCCCAGCACAACTTCTCCCTATGCGCCTACACCGGTCGCGGTCCTGCCCCCGCAGCCTGGCGCGAAGCAGCACGCTACGGGCTGAAGTGGGCCCACGTCCATGTTTGGTACAACGTGCAACTAGCGGGTGACAGAACGCGGTGTGACAGAAAACGCACCGGCGGCGCTGAAGGGAGTACGGACCGCGTGCGGTCCGTCCGCGTGACGGCCGGGGTCTCTCCTGTGGGGGGTGGCGACCCCGGCCGCTCACCTTGGCAGGGGCCTCAACCAGCCCCCCCTTCCTTACCTGCGCATGCGTTTCCGTCTGCACGTGCATGGGGGTTGCTCGCGCAGTTCCCCGCGCCCCTTACGGGGCGCCCAGCCAGGGGCGCGAGGAACTGCGCGCTCGGCCCCCACGCACGTGCACCCGAGAACCGACGGCCACCCCCCCCTCAGGGGCGCGAGGAACTGCGCGACAAGCCCCCACTCGCCCGCACGCAAGACACAACGGACCAGCCCCGTCAGGGGCGCGGGGAACTGCGCGACAAGCCCCCACGCACGTGCAGACGAAACACAACAGGCACCCCCTCAGGGGCGCGGGGAACTGCGCGCTCGGCCCCCACCGGCCCGCGCCCAAAGATCCCCCCAAAGCCCCCCGCCAGGGGTCACCGCCAGTCGTCGTCAGGACGCGTCGGCCGAGCCGAAGCCCCCTCCCCCCGCGCCAACCGAAACGCCGCCACCGCCCGCCGCTGCCCCTCCACATCAACCCACTCCCCCCGCACCGCCTCCCCCAGAACCACAGCAAGCACCTCCCCGAAGGAAGAAGAGAGGGACGAGCCGGAGTCCACCCTCGGGGACTTCCCCCTCGGCGACTCCCCCCTCGCCCCCCTCACCCCGCACCCCCCAACCACTCAGCAAGCCGCTTGAGCCCCCGATAAGAAGCAGTCCGCACAGCCCCCGCCCGCTTCCCGAGCACCCGCCCCGCCGCAGAAGCATCCAGCCCCACCACGACCCGCAACAGCACCGCCTCCGCCTGGTCCCGAGGCAACCCGGCGATCAGCGCGAGCGCCCTCTCCGTGGAGATCGATTCGAGCGCCTGCTCCGACGTGCTGTACGGCCCAGGCAGGTCGAGGATGTCCTGTTCGAGCGCGGACGGACGCGGCCTGACCTTCTGGCGCCGCAGGTGGTCAAGGGCCCGGTGGCGCGCGATGGTCGCCGTCCAGCCCCGGAACCCCGCCCCGTCACCACGGAACCGCCCCAGATCGCGGGCTATCTCCAGCCAGGCCTCGGCCGCGATGTCCTCGGCGGTCTCACCGTCGTACCCGACCAGGCCCCGCAGATAGCCGACGAGCCCCGGCTGCACCAGGCGGTACGCGACGGCGAAAGCCGCCTCGTCACCCTCCTGCGCCCGCGCGACGGCAGCACCAAGACCCTCGTCCCGAGCATCCTGAGCGTCCCGAGCATCACGCGCACCCTGAGCATCACGCCCACCCCGAGCGTCACGCGCACCCCGCGCACCCCGCGCCCGCGCGCGACCGGGTTCCCCTCCTCGACCCACGCTTTCCCATCCGTACCGACGCGACACAGCTCACCGTGTCCATGCCCCCACGCTGAGCTGCGTCAGAGCCCACGGAAATGTCACAGGCCCGGCGGATGACCCGCACCCCGATCCCCGGCCCCCGGCCCCGGCCCCCGGCCCCGGCCCCCCGCCCCCGCTCCTCAGACCTCGAACAGCGAACCGCCACCGACATCCATGCCGAGCGCTTCGGGGTCAAGGACCAGGGACGGGTCAGGGGCGTGCGCGGCGACCGGCTTGTAGTAGTCGGACATCCGCATCTCCATCCGCTCGTCGCCCCGCGTCTGCGTCATGCCGACGATGAACGGCTTGTCGCCCACCGCCAGATAGGCCGTCATGTCGTGTCCGCCGTCCGTCGCGGCGAGCGGCGTGACCTGCTGGCCGTGCCACCGCCTCTCCGGCAGGGCGCGGGCGCCGCTCAGGCCGGAGCCGGACGCCCCCGAGCCGCTGCCCAGCTGCCCGAGAACCTTGTCGAGGTCGCACATCTTCGCCGGCGACGCGGCGCCCGAACTCCCGCTCGCCTTCGGCATCTTCAGATACTTCCCGCGTACGAGATCCGTCCGCTCCCTGGCCGTGGCCGCGACCCCCGGACCTCGCGCCGCGGCGGCATCCCGGATCGCGTCGAGCGACGTGTCCGAGTACCGGATGTAGACGTCGCCGCCACCGACCATGACCAACTCGCCCTGCTGCATGGGCCCCGCGTCGAAGGTGCCCGTGCAGTTGCTCCGGCGGTCCATGTGCAGGGAGACCTCCTGGTGTCCCTCGGGGGAGTTCATCTCGACCCCGATACGGACGGATTCGGTGTCCCTGAGCAGCCCCATGGCCTCCCCGCCGAGCCGCTCGCCCCGCACCTCGTCGGCGGGCTTCGACGGTGCCGTTTCCGTGGGCGTCCGGTCGACGAGCCCCTCGTGCACCTTTCCCTCGCCACCACCACAGGAGGCGAGCGCCCCCATCACGAGAGAGCAGACGGCCCCCCGCACCCACACCCGGCGTCTCTTCCCCACCACAGAACCCACAGCCCCCACCCGCACTTCTTCTCCCACTCCCTGTCCACAGCTGTCAGGGGACCCAGCGCAATCCTGCGTCCACCTGTCACACCCCTGAAGTGCGGGATACGTCACGTCACATTTCACCCACCCGCGTACAACCGTTCAGACCCTCGGGCAGTCGTACGAACTCGCTGTTGTTCAACGTTGTTCGTCCGGCAATTCCGCTAAGGGGTGGGGCATTTGAGCCCGCGCAAACCGCGCGAGTCAGCGCGAACCACGCATGCGTACAGGCCACTGAGCCTCAAGCGCAGGGCGTGGCTGACGATCGGAGCCGTTGTACTGGGGGGCGCGGGGGCCGTCACGTACGCGATGGCGGATTCCTCGACCGGCGAGCCGCCCGGCGGCGAGGTCTCCCGCGACAAGCGCCCGGTGAGCGTGCACGACATCGCGCTCAAGGCCGACGGCGCCAAGGAGAGGGAGCTGCCGCGTACGTCGACGCGGCAGTTCTCGCTGCTCGGCGTCTCGTGGGCCGGCGTGACGAAGGAACTGGAAGGCACGGCCCAGGTCCGCACCCGCTCCATCGAGAGCGCCGGGTGGACCGGCTGGCAGAACCTGGACCTGGAGCTGCACCTGCCCGAGAAGGCCGAGGCGGGCATGCGTGCCGCGTCCGAGCCGCTGTGGGTCGGCCCGTCGGACGGCGTCGAGGTCCGCGTGGTCGCGGCCGACGGCACCGCGAGTGCCGAGCTGCCCAAGGGCCTTGAGGTCAACCTGGTGGACCCGGGTGTGACGTCCAAGGAGGCGAAGAACCCGGCGCTGGACGGTTCGGCGATGGCCCCGGCGGCGTTCGCGGCCGACGAGACGGAGCCGCCGGCCTCGGAGCCGAGCGCCCCGGAGTTTCCCGCGCCGTCACAGGACCCGACGGAGACCCCCGCCTCACCGACCCCCACCCCCTCGAACCCCGCATCACCCGACGCGGACCCGGACCCGGAACCGGACCCGGAGCCCTCAACCCCGACGGCCCCGCCCTCCACCGTCACCAAGCCGCCCGTGATCAGCAGGGCGGCATGGGGCGCGGACGAGTCGCAGGTCAAGGACCCGCCGGAGTACATATCCAAGGTCAAGGCGGTCTTCGTCCACCACACGGTCGGCACGAACGACTACAGCTGCGCCCAGTCGGCGTCCCTGGTCCGCGGCATCATGACGTACCACGTGGAGACCGAGGGCTGGAACGACCTCGGCTACAACTTCCTCGTGGACAAGTGCGGCCAGGTCTTCGAGGGCCGCGGCGGCGGCACCGACCTGCCGGTGCGCGGCGCGCACACGTACGGCTTCAACGGCGAGTCCGCTGGCATCGCGGTCCTCGGCGACTTCGAGGGCAACGAGTCGCCCGCGTCCGGCGAGACGTACAAGAAGGCGGGCAAGCCGAGCCGCGCCGCCCTGGAGTCGGTGTCCCGGGTGGCGGCCTGGAAGCTGGGCCAGTACGGGGGCGACCCGGCCGCCAAGGTCACGCTGACGGCGGCCGACGACACCGGCGTATGGAAGAAGGGCGACACCCCTTCCCTCAACACGGTCTCGGGCCACCGTGACGGCTTCGCGACGGCGTGCCCCGGCAAGAACCTGTACTCCAAGCTCGGCGAGATCCGCCGCTACGCGACGAGCGCGGCCCGCAACTCGGCGATCCCCACCTCCGACTTCAACAGGGACGGCATCACGGACCTGGTGGCGGGCACGCCCAAGGCGTCGGGCGGCGTGGGCAGCCTGACGATCGTCCCGGGCGGCCTCGAAGGCCCGGTCAGCGGCTCCAAGAAGACACTCACCCAGTCAAGCCCCGGCGTCCCCGGCGCCTCGGAGGCGGGCGACAACTGGGCAGCGGCCACGGCCTGGGGCGACATCAACGGCGACGGGTACGCGGACCTGGCGATCGGCGCCCCCGGCGAGGACGACACCACGAACAAGGACCGTGGCGCGGTCACGATGCTCTACGGCCCGGACTTCACCACCGGCACGGACATGCAGCTCGCGGACGACTTCCACTACCCGGGTGCCAAGTTCGGCTCCGCGGTGGCGGTCGGCGACTTCAACGCGGACGGCAAGGCGGACGTCTTCGCGGCGTCCACCGGCACCGGCGGCAGCTGGGCGGCACGCTTCAAGGCGGGCAACGAGGTGGGCGGCACGCTGACGTCGGGCGACACGGCCATCTCGTACGCCGATGCCGTGTCCGGCGACTTCAACCGTGACGGCTACGCGGACGTGGCCCTGAACTACCGCGACCAGTCGGGCGTCGGCCGGGTGCAGTGGTTCAAGGGCACCAGGTCGGGCCTGAGCAGGGTCGGTGCCCTGTCGGTCAAGGGCGGTCGCTCGCTGGCGGTGGGCGACGTGAACGGCAACGGCTACGACGACCTGGTCATCGGCCAGCCCTACACGGCCGAGTCGGGCGCGTTCGCGGGCGGTCAGGTGACGGTGGTCCCGGGCACGTCGACGGGCTTCACGACGACCGGCATGAAGACGGTCCACCAGGACACGACCGGAGTCCCGGGCGTCGCCGAGTCGGGCGACGCGATGGGCTGGTCGGTCTCGGCGGGCGACTTCAACCAGGACGGCTACGCGGACGTCCTGACGGGCGCCCCGAACGAGGACATCACGCGCGCGGGGGCGGCCAAGAAGGACGCGGGAACGTCCCTCCTCCTGAAGGGCACGTCATCGGGCCTGACGGGCGCGGGCGCGCAGGCGTTCAGCCAGGACACGGAAGGCATCACGGGCTCCACCGAGTCGGCGGACCGCCTCGGCTCATCGGTCACACTCGCGGACCTGTCGGGCTTCGGCCGCGCGGATCTGGCGATCGGCGTGGACGGCGAGGACGAGGGCACCGGCACGATCCTCCAACTGGACAGCGGGGCGTCGGGCGTCTCGACGTCGAGCGGGGTCTACTACGGCCGTACGCAGCTGGGCACTCCAGCGGCGGCGCACTTGGGCCAGCTCCTTACGCCGTAACCGAGGTGTGCTACCTCCAAGCGCCGTGCCGCTCCCCGAAGTCGAGGGGGGCGGCACGGCGCTCGGCGTATGCCGCCCCAGGCGCAACGCCCTGCCGCAGGGCAGCACGTACGGCGTTCGCGCCTCGCACGGTGGACCGGACCCCGCCGGAGGTCTCCGCCCGTGCCTGACGGCAGACGGCGCAGAGAACCTCACCGGCGAGGGGCCGAAAGAGCCGAGGCTGAACGTGCGCGCCCGCGCACTCCACCATCTCCGAGACGCCCGCCCCCGAAGCGGGCAGCGCGTCGAGAGGGGGCACCTTCCGCAACACGTACCGGACGAGTCCACCGGGCCGATGGACGGGCGCTCCGGGACCCGGCAGCTAGCGCCGAATCCCGCGGAACGCGGAGACGAGGGTCGAGCAAATGCAAGACATCGACCGTGCGGCAGGCATCCGGGGACGGTTGGAGGCCCCGGTCGCTTCAGCACACCGCCCGTTTCTCCCGCCGCATGGCAAACCCGCTCCCCACGGGACGCCGACGAGGAGGAGGACCGACAGGCTCCGCCTGGCAGGCCAACTGCCGTGCCAGCCGGCGCAGTCCGCGATACGTCGCCGCTCGCACGGCGCCAGGCCGCTTGCCGAGTACTCGCGCGGCTGCAGGACCGTCAAGCCCCACCACGACACGCAACAGCACCGCCTCACCCTGGTCCGGCGGCAGTTCGGCCACAAGAGCCAGCACGCACGAAGTGGTCATCGACTCAAGGACCTCACCGGCGGTGTCATCAGCAGCCGGCAGGGCGAACGCGTCCCACTCCAGGAGGGAGGCCCGCGGCCTGCTCTTCTGGCGGCGGAGGTGGTCAATGGCGCGGTGGCGGGCGATGGTTGCCGTCCAGCGGCGGAAGTCTGCCCCGCTCCCGCGAAACCGCCCCAGATCCCGAACGATCTGCAACCATGCCTCGGAAGCCACGTCCTCGGCGTCCTCACGGACGAGCCTACGCAAATACCCGAGAATCCCAGGCTGGACGCACCGATAGACGGCCGCGAAGGCCGCCTCGTCCCCGTCCCTGGCACCCTCCAGCGCCCGCGTCAGCTCCTCGTCACCGGCCGCCGTACGGCGGTGTTGTTCCCCACCCTGCCCCACGCTCTCCTCTTAACCCCGTTGACACTGTCCACCGTGCCCGTGCCCCTACGCTGCGCGCCGAGAGCGCCCCGGAAGGGTGAGGTAGAAGGTCTGCAATGACTGCTCCGCAGCATCGGCGGCAGCATCAAAGCAATTGACCACTTTCCCCAGGGGATTCCACACCCTCCCGTCCGGCATCCGTACACCCACAGAATGTCCAAAGAACAGACGCTGGCTCTCGTCGAAATCGACCCAGACGGCACCCGCCCGGCGCACCAGGACCTCCCCGACATAGGCGCCAAGACCGAGGAGCGCACCGGCCACCTCATCGCGCCCGCGCCCGCCCTTGCGCAGCCCTTCGATGAGGAAGTCGACGATGCGGAGGCTCGCGACGGAATAATCAAGCGGGAGCCGATTCCGCACGGTCACCCGCGCAACGAACTCCTGGGCCTGCCCCCGCATCTCCCCCGCTCTCGGCACCTGTCTTCCCTCACCGTCCATGACTCCCACCCCTTCAACCCAGTAGTCGGGAGGGCGCACAGCGCACCCTCCCCCTACCAAGCGGAAGTCACCGCTCTCCCGTGACGGCTCCCCTGCCTGCACGTCAGTCCCAGTTGAACGTCGCCAGCGCCTCCTCGACCCCACCCCATACGCCGTAAGTGTTCGCCAGGAGGGAAGTGAGACCTTCCCGTGCCGCAGGAAGCAACAGGGACTCGGCTCGACTCAGAATTCTTTTCTCTCTGAGGAACTGATCATAGACCTCGAAATGAAGCGCCCCCTGCACATATTCGTCCTCACTCAGCGCAAGCCCTTCGATGAAGGCAAAACTACCTTTAAGCAATTCACCATCAGGATGATCCGCGAGGAGCTCCGGCAACAGGGCGGGGCGCATGAACGCGCGGGACAAGAAATCGTACAGGTCTACCCCCGTGGACCACTGCTCAAATTCGGTTCTCACCTCGTCAGGCAACTTCTGCAGCGCTTCAGACCCTTTGGGCACAAGTCGAAGGAATTCGTGGGCAATTTCAGAGAAAGGAATGGGTTCCATATCGATTCCAACGTACCTGGAGGCCTGCCGGGCATACGTGACGTACACCCGGCAGGCTCTCTACGAATGGAGAGTTTTCAAGTACACGTAGTTCCCGCTACGCACAGTTCCCGGAAGCGGGATCACAGATCCCGCCGGAGCCGCTGGGCGACTCCACCGCCTCGTGGAAACCGAACGGATCTATGGAGTCCTTCACGATCTCCCAGGCTCCCACTGCGACTCCGAATTGCCGAATGTAGCTGGGGGCTTGCGCCACGACGCCGACTCCGGCGCCGGCCAAGCCAAAGGCCTTGTACCCGCCACCGAGCTTGGTCGGTTGTCCGACAGGGCGTGGCGCGGCCTTCGGGTGGTGCTGCTCGAAGCCCTGACCCGTGATCTCTGACATCGCCACCGAGTTGACGATGGACTTCCTGTTCTTCCGCACGGCCGCGAGAGTGTTCGGACTGGATTGCACATGAGCGGTCACGGCACCGGTCACATCTCGTGAATTGAGCGCCTTCCACAGGCCATCGGCCTCGGCCCCGGCGACCTTGAGATCGGCCTCGGAGAGCAGACCTTTTCCGCCCTTGAGTCTTGCCTTTCTGTCCTTCTCCAAGAGATCCGCCAATCCGGCCAGCTTGTTGGAAGCCTTCTCTACGTGCCACTTCCCGACAGGCTTGCCCGTATTGTATTCAGCGATCAGAGCGGTAGCCGTACGGCCGTCGCCCGTAACACTGCTGTCAGGAACTTGCTTACGAGCGTAGAGCTCTCCGATGATATTCCGAAGATCCTCGTTGGCCACATTGGGCACGTGGGCACGCGGCTTGCTCATGCCCGGATTGAAGTTGGTCGCGCAGACCATGCACCAGGCTCCGGCACTGGATGCTCCGCCACCGCATGCGCCCTTGATGCCGTCTGCGCACGGCACGTGCCCGTCCATCTCTACGAGACTGGTCGGATTGCCTCCCGTGAACGCGTACCGGTTGCTGGTGTAAGGATCAGCCCCCAGCCCCATATCAGCCAACGCCGCGTTGTACATATCCCGAGTAGTGAACCGGTTCAGCCCCGGACTGTAATCCCGGAACCCCATGTCATACGTTGCCGAAGCCGCGTCCCACCGCTTCGAGTTGAAGCGGTACGGGTTGTACGCGTCCTTCGTGGGGTTGCCCGCGTCCGGCTTGTCGATGCCCGTGAAGTCGGCCTTGTCGTCCGATCCGTACGCCGAATAGCCGTACGTGGCCTTCGTGTTGCCGTCCTTGTCGGTCACTGTCTCGACGTCCGTGTGGCTGTTGTAGCCGTAGTAGGTCGATTCATCCGCGGTACCGCCGGCTCCGTGCTTGACCTGCGAGAGGCGGTCTCCCCACGGCCCGTACTGGTACGACTTCGTGAGCTTGCCGGCGACCTCCTCGCCGAAGACCTCACCCGACATGCCGAGGTAGGTGTAGTCCGTCGACTTGCCTCCCGCGTCCCTCCGCGAAGACGTGCGGTCCAGCGGGTCGTACGCGTACTTCGTCGTCTTCAGCGCACCCGTCCCCGCGTCCGCCTTCTCGTGCTGCTTGACGCGGTCGAAGCCGTCGTACGCGTTGCGCTCGATGACCTTTCCGCCCGCCGTCACCGAGTCCTGACGGCCGAAGGCGTCGTACGTGTGCGATGCCGACGCGCCGCCGGTCGTCGTCTTCAGCAGACGGTTGCGGTCGTAGCCGAACGTCGTCGTCTTGCCCTTGACCGTCTGCGAGATGACGTTCGCGTTGTCGTCGTGGACGTACGTCTCCGTGCCCGCGCCGTCCCCGGTACGGGCGGACTTGGACAGGCGGTCCGCCGGGTCGTACGTGTAGTCCGTCGTCGACGACACGTACTTCGCGTGGTCGTCGGCGTTCATCTTCTTGGCGACGTCCTGCGCCTTGTTGCCGTTCGCGTCATAGGCGTAGGAGTGGGACGAGACCAGTGCGCCGTTGCCCGGCTTCTTCTCCGTCTGGGACTTGAGCGCGCCGTCCAAGTAGTAGACGTAGTCCACCGTGTTCTTGTTGGCCTTGGTCTCCGTCTTGCGCTCGCCCCGGTACGTGTAGTCGTACGACGTGACCTTCGGTGACGCGTCCGACGCCGACTTGCCGACCGTCGCCGTCTTCACCAACTCGCGCAGGTCGTACGTGTACTTCGCGTACTGGTCCGGGTGCTTCAGCGTCTCCGGCTGACCGTTCGCGTCGTAGGTGTACGACGTGGTCTTCTTCTCCTGGCCCGCCAGCGCCTCCGCCACCTTCTCGACCTGGTTCAGACCGCTGTACGACATCGTGTACGCGTCGACCTTCGTGCTGGTCGAGGTGTCGTCGATCGAGGTGAGGTTGCCGTTGACGTCGTACGCGTACGCGAAACGCTTGCGCTCCGTGTCCGCGGCCTTCTCCGCCGAGTTGTCGCGGACCAGCTTCACCGTGTCCGCGGCGGCCTTCAGGTCGGCGTTCTCGCCCTTCTTGTAGGTGGCGGTGCCGAGCTTCGTCCACTCACCCGGCTTCTCGGACTCCGCGTACGCCGTGTACTTGCCCGCCTTGCCGATGTTCAGCTTCCAGGTGTGCGGGGACGACTCCGTTCCCTTGCCCGCGCGAGCCTGCGACTCGTACGCCACCAGCTCGTTGGCTCCCACCGGAATGCCGTCGTCGTCACGCGACTTCAGCTTGCCGTCGGGGTAGTGGCCCCACCGCATGGTCCGGCTCGTCGAGCCGCCCGCCGACGTCAGCTGGCGGGCCGTCTGCTGTCCCAGGGCGTTGTAGTCGTACGTCGTGCGGATGTCCCACACGTCCTGCGACGTCTTGACCCAGCCGTTGTCGTAGTAGCCGTATGTCGTGTCGTTGCGGGTGCTCTCGCCCTCCGAGGGCGGCATCGACGTCTTCTGCACCCGGCCCACGGCGTCGTACGTCGTCTCCGACCAGACCTTCTTGTTGTAGCGCGGGTCCTTCGGGTCGTAGGGCTGGATCTGCCGGGAGGGGCGGTTCAGTGGGTCGTACGTCGTCTCGGCGACGAAATCGTCGGGCTGGTCCTCCGTTGCCACGCCTCTCGGCGTGAAGACCTTGATCTGGTTGCCGACCTCGTCGTAGCCGAACTTCGTCGTACGGACCTTCGCGCCCTCGTGCGGAGCCTCCACCACCGCGAGCTTGCCGCGTATCCGGGGCGAACACAGGCAGCGGGCAACCGCGTTCGGATCCTACGGGCGGGCCACCTGCACCGCCGATATCCCCGAGTAATTCCGGTGCAATGTACGGCGTGATGTCCGGCGTGATGTGCCGGGGAACATTTCAACCGCAGCGGCGGTGAGGAGTGGGCGGCAAGAAAGGGCCGGATCCCTCTGCCCCCGATCAGACCCTGCTCCCCCGCTCCCGCCGCGAAACGACCGCCCGCAGCACCCGCCGCCCCTCGATGGACACCTCCAGCGCCTGCCGCAGCGCCCCGGCGCCCGCGCCCTGGTTGGCGAGCAGTTCGAGGATGCGCGTCTGGCGGCGCAACTCCGCGGCCACC
The DNA here is from genome assembly GCF_042667685.1 of Streptomyces sp. NPDC057302. Lineage (NCBI taxonomy): Bacteria > Bacillati > Actinomycetota > Actinomycetes > Kitasatosporales > Streptomycetaceae > Streptomyces > Streptomyces sp. NPDC057302. The sequence continues at coordinate 19,319 of NZ_JBHUZJ010000059.1, forward strand.
AGCGGTGACATGCCCTCCGTGCGGCCCTGGCGCCTCGCGCCCAGGGGTGATCCCCTGGTGGGTCCGTCCGGGGCGGTGTCGAGCAGGCGGTGGATCTGCAGGGCGGCGACGGAGCAGGCGTCGGCCCACTCCCGTAGTTCGGTGGCGGAACGCGTGGAGGGTGCGGCGCCGAGCATGCGGTAGGCCAGGGTGAGGGCCTCGTCCGCGGAGGAGTCCTCCAGGATGTCCGCGCCGCCCAGCTTCACCCGCACTTCGGCGAGCGCCGCGTCCCAGGCGCGGCCCTCCGCGAGGCTGCCCCACAGCGGGCGCAGCACCTCGTCGCCGCCGCCGAGGAGTGGCACACACCGGTCGAGGCAGGCGAGCCCGCTCGCCGCCAGACCTCTCTCGTCGGCTCCGGCAATCAGCTCGACCAGACTCGGGCCGCCCATGTCGTACGCCTCCCGTTGCGGACACTGCACGTCCCCTACTGCGTGCGGGCCCCCAGGAACGTCACTACGACGGCATGCGCGCACCCAGGAACGTCACTACGACGGCATGCGCGCACCCAGGAACGTCACTGCGGCACCACGCCGAGTCGGTCCAGGAAGCGGAAGAAGAGTTCCTCCGCCGACGGCTCCGCCGCCGCGTTCAGTACGTCGAGGAGCGGCGCCGCTCCGACCGTCCTGCCCGACTCCGCCGCCCAGGTCACCGCGCGGGTCGCCGCGTCGCGCGGTTCGAGGAAGTAGTCGTCCAGGCTCAGGCCGTCGTCGCCGAGGTAGCCGGCCATCGCCTCGCGGGCCAGACACGTTGTCCACACGCCGCTCTCCGGGGCCGCCGCCTCGACGACCACGCAGTCGCTGTCCATGACGTATCCGAAGAGCGCGGGTGAACCCGTCTCCAGGGCCAGGGTGTTCATGTTGCCGACGTCCCGCGTGCCGTCACCGCCCGGCACCTCCCACACCTGCCAGCCGTCGTCGCGCTGGACGAGGAGGCTCAGCTCTTCCCGCACCGCCGCGACCGCCGAGAGCTCCACGAGCGGCCGCTCGCTCCTGCCCACGACGTAGTAACCCCAGTAGCCCATGCCTGCGTCTCCCCGTGTACTCGACTCACCCTGCTCAACCGCGCGCGATGACCGGGCGCTACGGCTGTGCTCACCGATTGCGGTCGGCTTCGGCCGAATACACCACAGACGTAAGCAAGTTCGCCACCAAAAAGCCGAAAACGGATCTCGTGGGCCTCTTGGCCGCAGTGCGCCGATCAGGCCGAAACGTGCCCGCCCGGCAGCGGACCCGCCTTCGCCTTCGCCTCCTGCATCCGCGTCAGACGGCGTACGAAGAGGATCGCCATCACGGCCGCCGCGATGTGCAGGACGTCCGCGAACATCATCCGGGAGATCGCCGCGTCGATCTCGTCGGCCTCCTCCGCGGCCCAGTACCCCGAAGCCGCCCACCGCCCCACGAGCAGACTCGCCACCCACAGCGTCCACCAGCCGTTGATCAGCGGGTGCGTGGCGCGGGTCGTGGGGTCGCCGAGGGTCATCGTGCGGTCGAGGGCCACCGAGCGGTCGCCGCTCGCGTCCCAGATGTCCAGCGCGATCCGCCGCGGGAACCACAGGTTCACCACCGGCACGAACCAGCCACCCACCGTCCAGCCCCGCGTCTTGCTGTGGATGTGCGGTTCGAACACCTCTGCGTTCACGCGGACCCGGTGGAACCAGCAGAGGAAGACGACACAGGTGGCGACGAGCGCGGCCGTCTGGAGCCAGCCGGAGACGGCGTACATCGTGTCGGCCCGTTCGGCGTCCCGCACCAGCTCCGTCGCCCCGTAACCCGCCGTGAAACGCGATTCGATCAGGTCGTCCATCACGTCCTGGACGACCGTGCCCGCCCACAGCGAGTACAGGTCGGCGGCGATGACGACGCCGAGGAGCGCGATGCTCGCCCGTGCCAGTCCGACCGGTGAGCGGAGCCAGGCGGGGCGGGCGACGGACGCGTACCCGGGGCGCGGGGCCGGCTGCGCGTGCGCGGCCGCCCCGACGCAGATGCCGCAGAGGCCGTCCGACGTCGTCGCCGCATTGAACTGACATTCCGTGCACAGCATGACTGAGCGGCCCCCCGCGGGTTGATCCAGATCGACAGAGGCCGCCCGCGTCCCTCCCCAGGGCGCCGACGGCCTGGGGAACCTATCCCACTTGGTCGGCCAGCTTCACGAATTCCGCCCAGGACAGGCCTGGTTTGCGCGCGTCCCACAGTTTCTGGACGGTCGCCTGCAGCGGCAGCCGGATCCCCCGCGCCACCTGCTCCTGCGTCTGCGAGCCCGCCAGGTCGCACCAGACCGCGAAGGAGCCGCCGAGGACCTGGTCGTCGTACTTCGCGTCCACCGGCTTCGTCCCGCGGATCACCAGCGGGGTCCACTGCTCGTAGATCCGCTGCCCGGTCGGATAGCGGAAGGTGTTGGGCTGGCCGAGGACGTAGTAGAGGTACTCGTCGTTGTAATTGATGACCTTGCGGCCCGCCTTCAGGTACTCGGCCGGCTCCCTCGCCCCGATCTCCTTGCCCGTCCAGTAGGCGACATCGAGATCGTCGTCGGCCTTCTCGACCCCGCCACCGAAGAACCCGTCGTTCCAGGCCCTGAGCCCGCGCTCGTAGGGGCGCATGGTCTCGGCCCTGTCGTTGAGCCAGCCGGTCGCGAGGTCCTTGACCCGGGCGCCCGACCCGTACCTCTCGCGGGCGGCGGCGGCCAGCTGCGGATAGCTGGCCTCCGGATTCGCGACCGTGAGGGCGCGGTACTCGTCGGCGCCCAGATGCCAGTAGCGCCCCGGGAAGAGGTCCGCGTACTCCTCCAGGAGGTCGTCGACGATCTCCGCGGCCAGCGGCTTGGAGATGTCGACCGCGCCGCGCGCGGCCACTCCACGGGTGTCGCGGAGCTGGAGCGAGGGGTGCGCGGCGATGACCGTGCCGAGGTGGCCCGGTGAGTCGATCTCGGGCACGACCGTGATGTGGCGGCTCGCCGCGAGCTTGAGGATGCCGCGGACCTGGGCCTTGCTGAGGTGGTCGCGCGAGACGATCTCGGGGTGCGACTTCGACTCGATGCGGAAGGCCTGGTCGTCGGAGAAGTGCAGGCCGAGCTCGTTGTACTTGAGGTCGCCGAGCTCCCGGATCCGGTCCTCGATCCACTTCGCGTCGAAGTGCTTTCGCGCGATGTCGATCATGAAGCCGCGACGCGGTTTGGCGGGGCGGTCGCGTACGACGCCTTCGGGCGCGGTCCTGCCGCCGCGCACCTCCTGCTTCAGGGTGCGCGTCCCGTAGAAGACGCCCGCCTCCTCGGGAGCGCTGATCTTCACGCGCTGCCCCTTCACGGAGAGGGTGTACGACTCGTCCCTGCCGCCCGACGCGTCGGCCTTCTCCGGGGTGAGCGTGAGCTCCACGTCACCCTTGCGGGGGTCTGCGTCACCGGCGTACTTCAGCTTCAGTTCGCCGGCGAGCAGCTTCCCCTCGTCCGCGAGGTCGCCGTCGCCGCCACCGATGACCACGCGGCCACCGTCCTTCGGCTTCCAGCCCGGCCCGCGCGCCGCCTTGTGCTCGTTGACGGCGGGGATCGTGGAGGGGGCCTTGGAGAGGGGGTACGACTTCGTGGGCGAGGGCGTCGGGGAGACGGCGGACTTGCTGTCGGAAGGGGGCGACGCGCTGGACGCGGGCGCCCCGTCCCCGCCGTCGGGCCAGACGGCCACCGTCAGGACCACGGCTCCGGCGGCCACGCCTGCGGCGGCGATGGCGAGGGGGCGGGAGATCACGGGTTACCGCCCTGCGTCGGGTGATGCGCTGCGGGGCGGAAGGACGGGTGGGCGGGAGAAATCCGCCGCGCAGCGGCGGCACGGAGAACCCCCCACCGGGCGGCACAGGCGGCAGTCATCCGCCCACGGTAGAGCGGGGCCCGCGGCCACCTCGTCCACCACGCGAAGCCAAACTCTCCCATCCGGGTGAAATTCACGCATCCGTCAGACAGTCCCCACCAAGCCTCGCTAGCGTTACGACAAATCCCCCCACTCGTCCCTCATCGATGCCCCCTGCCCTGGAGCTCCCGCTGCCCCCGCACCGTTCACCGAGACCCCCGGCGGAGCCGAACCGCGCCCCGGAGCAACTGAACACCGCAGAGCCCGGCGCAGCCGAAGCCGCCTTCCTCACCTGCTGCGGCAGCCACCTCTGGGCCCGCCGCCTGGTCGACCACCGGCCCTATCCCGACCTGGACGCCCTGCTCGCCGCGTCCGACGAAGCGGCGTACGACCTCCCGCCCGGAGACCTCGCCGAGGCTCTGGCCTGCGAACCTCTGCGTCCCGTCATCCCCGGGCAGCGCCCCGGGCAGGGGACGTACACCGCCGCCGACACCGCCCTGCGGGCCGCGCACGCCGCGTACGAGAGCCGCTTCGGTCATGTCTTCGTGATCTGCCTGGACGACGTACCGCCGAGCCAGGCGCTGAACCATCTGCTCGCCGGAATCCGGGCCCGCCTGGCCAACGACCCGGAGGAAGAGCGGGTCCTGGCGGCCGAGGAACTGAGGAAGCTCGCCCGCGGGCGACTCACCCGACTCGTGCACGAACCGAATAGCCCGTACGTGCCTGTTTGATTGCCTGTTTGATCACACCTGGCTACCCCGCGCGAACGAACCGACAACTCGTCGATACGATGACGAGCGGCCGGTGGACCGTACCCGGCCGGGCCCGTCCGACCACCCAAGCCGGCTGGCCCCAATCCCCGCTCCCGGAGGGTTCTGCCGTGCCGGCTGGAACGCTGTACCGCGGCCGGGAAGGAATGTGGTCCTGGGTGGCTCATCGAGTCACCGGCGTCCTCATCTTCTTCTTCCTGTTCGTGCATGTGCTGGACACCGCTCTCGTCCGCGTCTCCCCGGAGGCGTACGACGATGTCGTCAGCACCTACAAGACGCCCCTTGTCGCACTCCTTGAGTACGGCCTGGTCGCCGCCATCCTCTTCCATGCCCTGAACGGCCTGCGTGTCATCGCCGTCGACTTCTGGTCCAAGGGCCCGCGTTTCCAGAAGCAGATGCTCTGGACCGTCGTGGGCATCTGGGTCGTCCTGATGGTGGGGGCGCTCTACCCGGTCCTCGGCCACGCCGTCCGCGAAGTCTTCGGGAGCTGACGCCAGACATGTCCGACACCACGCTCGAGAAGTCCGGAGTGGGTCCCGTCGAAGGCGCATCCCGCTACGACGCCGACAACCCGGCTCCCCTCATCGAGGCACCGCGCAAGCGCACCTCCAAGACCCCGCGCTCGACCCGCGGCAACTTCGAGATGGCCGCATGGCTCTTCATGCGCCTGTCCGGCGTCGTCCTGGTCGTCCTGGTCCTCGGCCACCTGCTGATCCAGCTGGTGCTCGACGGCGGTGTGAGCAAGATCGGCTTCGCGTTCGTCGCGGGCCGCTGGGCCTCGCCGTTCTGGCAGGTCTGGGACCTGCTGATGCTGTGGCTCGCGATGCTGCACGGGGCCAACGGCCTGCGCACGGTCATCAACGACTACGCGGAGCGCGCCAACACGCGCCTGTGGCTCAAGGGCCTGCTGTACACCGCCACGGTGTTCACCATCCTTCTGGGCACGCTGGTGATCTTCACCTTCGACCCGAACATCCGCTAAAGCCGAGGCGAACCCAGTGAAGATTCACAAGTACGACACTGTCATCGTCGGCGCCGGCGGTGCGGGCATGCGCGCGGCCATCGAGTCGACGAAGCGCAGCCGGACCGCGGTCCTGACGAAGCTCTACCCGACCCGCTCCCACACCGGTGCGGCGCAGGGCGGCATGGCCGCCGCGCTCGCCAACGTGGAAGAGGACAACTGGGAGTGGCACACCTTCGACACGATCAAGGGCGGCGACTACCTGGTCGACCAGGACGCCGCCGAGATCCTGGCGAAGGAGGCCATCGACGCGGTCCTCGACCTGGAGAAGATGGGCCTGCCGTTCGGCCGTACGCCCGCCGGTGAGATCGACCAGCGCCGTTTCGGCGGTCACTCCCGCAACCACGGCGAGGCTCCTGTCCGCCGTGCCTGCTACTCGGGCGACCGCACCGGTCACATGATCCTCCAGACGCTCTACCAGAACTGCATCAAGGAGGGCGTGGAGTTCTTCAACGAGTTCTACGTCCTGGACCAGCTCCTCGTAGAGGTCGACGGCGTCAAGAAGAGCGCGGGCGTGGTCGCCTACGAGCTGGCCACCGGCGAGATCCACCTCTTCCAGGCGAAGTCCGTGGTCTACGCGTCGGGCGGCACCGGCAAGTTCTTCAAGGTGACGTCGAACGCTCACACGCTCACGGGTGACGGCCAGGCGGCGTGCTACCGCCGCGGTCTGCCGCTGGAGGACATGGAGTTCTTCCAGTTCCACCCGACCGGCATCTGGCGCATGGGCATCCTTCTTACGGAAGGCGCCCGTGGTGAGGGCGGCATCCTCCGTAACAAGGACGGCGAGCGCTTCATGGAGAAGTACGCGCCGGTCATGAAGGACCTCGCGTCCCGTGACGTCGTGTCCCGCTCCATCTACACGGAGATCCGTGAAGGCCGCGGCTGCGGCCCCGAGGGCGACCACGTCTACCTCGACCTCACGCACCTCCCGCCGGAGCAGCTGGACGCGAAGCTTCCCGACATCACGGAGTTCGCGCGTACGTACCTCGGCATCGAGCCCTACACGGACCCGATCCCGATCCAGCCGACCGCGCACTACGCCATGGGCGGCATCCCGACGAACGTCCAAGGTGAGGTCCTCGCGGACAACACCACGGTCGTCCCGGGTCTGTACGCGGCGGGCGAGGTGGCCTGCGTGTCGGTCCACGGCGCCAACCGCCTGGGCACGAACTCGCTCCTGGACATCAACGTCTTCGGCCGTCGTGCGGGCATCGCGGCTGCGGAGTACTCGGCGAAGAGCGACTTCATCGAGCTCCCCGAGAACGCCGAGGAGCTCGTCGTCGCCCAGGTGGAGCGCCTGCGCGACGCCTCGGGCAACGAGCGGGTCGCCGAACTCCGCAAGGAGCTCCAGGAGACCATGGACGCCAACGTCATGGTGTTCCGCACGGAGCAGACGATCAAGACGGCGGTGGAGAAGGTCGCGGAGCTCCGCGAGCGCTACCTCAACGTCTCGATCCAGGACAAGGGCCGTCGCTTCAACACCGACCTCCTGGAGGCCATCGAGCTGGGCAACCTGCTCGACCTGGCCGAGGTCATGGCGCAGTCGGCCCTGGCCCGCAAGGAGTCGCGCGGCGGTCACTACCGTGAGGACTTCCCGAACCGCGACGACGTCAACTTCATGCGCCACACCATGGCGTACCGCGAGGTAGGCGACGACGGCACCGAGTCGATCCGACTCGACTACAAGCCGGTCGTGCAGACCCGCTACCAGCCGATGGAGCGTAAGTACTGATGGCAACCCCGACCCTCGACAAGGAAGACGCCAAGCCCGAGGCCGGCTTCGCCGACTCCCCGTACATCACGGCCACGTTCCGCATCCGCCGCTTCAACCCCGAGGTCTCGGCGGACGCGACCTGGGAAGACTTCCAGGTGGAGATCGACCCCAAGGAGCGTGTCCTCGACGCCCTCCACAAGATCAAGTGGGAGCTGGACGGGTCGCTGACCTTCCGCCGCTCCTGCGCCCACGGCATCTGCGGCTCGGATGCCATGCGCATCAACGGCCGCAACCGCCTGGCCTGCAAGACCCTGATCAAGGACTTGAACCCCTCCAAGCCGATCACGGTCGAGCCGATCAAGGGTCTGACGGTCCTGAAGGACATGGTCGTCGACATGGACCCGTTCTTCCAGGCGTACCGCGACGTGATGCCGTTCCTGGTCACGTCCGGCAACGAGCCGACGCGCGAGCGCCTCCAGTCCCCGGAGGACCGCGAGCGCTTCGACGACACCACGAAGTGCATCCTGTGCGCGGCGTGCACGTCCTCGTGCCCGGTCTTCTGGAACGACGGCCAGTACTTCGGCCCGGCGGCGATCGTCAACGCGCACCGCTTCATCTTCGACTCGCGCGACGAGGCGGGCGAGCAGCGCCTGGAGATCCTGAACGACAAGGACGGCGTGTGGCGCTGCCGCACGACGTTCAACTGCACGGACGCGTGCCCGCGTGGCATCGAGGTCACGAAGGCGATCCAGGAAGTAAAGCGCGCGCTGATCACGCGCCGCTTCTGATTTCTTCTTCGTCCGTACGCTGACGTGGGCCCCGCTTCTTGAGGAGCGGGGCCCATGTGCGTCGGGGCTGTGTGTACGGGGCCCGGCGGCTGCTGCGGACTGCTGTCCCGCACCCGGGCCGGCGAAGCCCGCGACGGCAAATGCCGCCGGGCTCCGAGGCCTCACGGGCGGCGCCCTCCTGAACGGAACCTTCGACGGGACGCAGGACGTCACTGTCCAGGAGATCCAGTCCATCAACCGATAGACAACGGCACAGCAGAACCGGGGGAGACGGCATGGCGGGGAATCGTCGCAAACCCCAACCCAACCCGCCAAGAGGTCCTCGATCACGTGACCGGTGGCGAGTGAGCTGGGTCAACCCATCCCTTCATCTCTCGCTTCGCTCCTCGCGGAAACCGACGGCATCGATTTCGATGCATTGCTCTTCTTTGGAGACAACGGCGGGGGTGACCAGTTCGCTTTTGTGCGTACCCCGGAGCGGGACGACATTTTCGCGTGGGACCACGGGACAGACTCCCGTAAGTGGATCGCGCCCCATCTGGAAAGCTTCCTGCGGGACGCTCTGGGCAGCGCGGGCGAAGATTGGTACCGATGACGATCCGCTGGACCACACCACCGGCTGGCCCGTAGCCGTGACGCAGGCTGGCGGTCATGTCCGGCACATGGAGTACGGCGCGTGCGGCGAGCCGACCGCCGAAACGGAACGAACCCCGAGAACGTGGCACGTCCGGGGGTTCGGCACGACCCGGCCCGGACGGATCCGCCTCCGCCGTTTGGGCGGCGATTGGTCCGAGCGCCCCGCCGACCATCCACGATGCGGCCGAATCGGCACCTTCCGACCTACTCTGACGAAATGTCAGACAACCAGTCGGTCGGCCTGTCCGTTGACCAGTCCGTTCGTCAATCCGGTGAGCAGTCGACCGAACTGCTCGGCTTCGACAACGTCCTCTTCCCTGTCGGCGACCTCGCCGAGGCCGTCAGCTTCTACGAGCGTGCCGGGTTCCCCGTGGCGCACCGGATCGACGAGATCGGGCTCGCGATCCTGAAGGTGGGCAAGGAGACGCCGGGGATCCTGCTGCGGGTGGAGGACGGGGTCGAGCACCGGCCGTCCGCGTGGTCCACGCCCCGGGTGTGGATCGAGGTGGCGGACGCGCGGGCCGCCGGGCGGGCGCTGGAGGCCGCCGGGGTCAAGGCGCTCGCGCCGCCCTTCTCCGTGGCCACCGGGTGGACGGTCGAGGTCTCCGACCCGTGGGGGAACGTCGTGGGGTTCACCGACTATCGCAAGCGGCCCGAGCTGGCCCGGAGTTAGCCAGAGGGCGCAGGGGCGCGCGTCACTTCCACTGCGCCCCGCCGCCCTCCTCCGCCACCACCATGATGCGGCGCAGCATGTCCGAAAGCTGCGCCCGCTCCTCCTTGGGGAGGACCCCGAGGAGGCGGTACTCCTCGTGGCCCAGTACGTCCATCGCGCCCAGCCAGATCGAACGGCCGGACTCCGTCAGCTCCACGTCCACCCGGCGGCGGTCCGCCTTCGACGGCGTGCGGCGGAGGAGGCCGCGCCTCTCCAAGCCGTCCAGGCGGCCGGTCACCGACGCGGGGGCCAGGTCCAGGTCGGCGGCCAGTTCGGAGGGGGTCGCACGGCCGCCGCGGCCCGCCAGTTTGTGGAGGGTGTCGAACTCGGGGCGCTCCAGGTCGAAGTCGACCAGGGACTGTTCCCGTACCCGGCGCAGATGGACGGTGAGCTTCTTTATGCGGGTGACCGCGCCCTCGATGTCCGGGTCGAGAGTGGGGAGCACCGGCAGCCAGCGCTCCACATGAACGTCGGTCCAGTCGCGTGACGGCCCGTTCACCCGCGCCACCTCGACCTCGGCCTCGGACTCCACCTCGGACTCGACCTCGGACTCAGCCGCGGCCTCGACGCCGCCCGCGTTCTTGCTCCCGTGCTTCCTCGCCATGGACAGCAGCCTACTTCGGCATGCTTCGGTCTCTGATATTTCGTTGACGAATAATTCGGTTCCGAAATACAGTCCTCTCCATGCTGTCGCACCTCCTCCTGCGCAACCGCTCCTTCCGGCTGTTCTTCATCGGCCGCTCCCTGTCCCTCATCGGCGACGCCGTCATTCCCACCGCCCTCGCCCTCGCCGTGCTCCGCGCCACCGGCTCCGCCTCCGCGCTGGCGCTCGTACTCGGCTGCGCGATGGGGACGAGGCTGCTGTTGCTGCCGCTCGGCGGTGTCGTGGGCGACCGGTTCAACGCCCGTACCGTGGCCCTCACCGCCGACGTGGTGCGGTGCGTGACCCAGCTGTTCGTGGGCGTACAACTGCTCGGCGGCGATCCCCACTTGTGGCACATCGCCCTCGCGGAAGCAGTCGGCGGCGCCGCGTCCGCCTTCGCCATGCCGACCCTTTCGCCGCTCGTCACGGGAACGGTCGGCGCGAAGGACCGGCACGCGGCCAACGCCCTCCTCGGCGTGGTCCGCAGCGGATCCCGCGTCGGCGGCCCCGCGCTCGCGGGGCTGCTCGTCTTGGCCGCGGGACCCGGCTGGGCCTTCGTCCTCGACGGCGTCTCCTTCGCCGTCAGCGCGTGCCTCCTCGCGGCCGTCCGTATCCACCGCCCCGCCGAAGAGCCCTCCGACGAACCCGCCGCGCGCCGATCGCTGCGCAAGGACCTCGTCGAAGGCTGGCACGAGGTACGCAGCCGCGACTGGTACTGGACCAGCCTCGTCGCACACTCCGCGTGGAACGGCGCCGCCGCCGTCCTCACCACCCTCGGGCCCGTCATCGCCGTCGAGGAGCTGGGCGGCGAAGGGACCTGGATCGCGATCGTCCAGGCGGGCGCCTTCGGCCTGCTCGGCGGCTCCCTGCTCGCCGGGCGCGCGAGACCCAAGCGCCCGATCCTGGCGGCCAACCTCGGCCTCGCGACGTACGCCCTGCCCCTGGCCCTGCTCGCGGCCGAGGCACCGACGCCGGCCGTGATCGCCGCGTACGCCCTCGCGCAGGCGGGGCTCGGCTTCCTCAGCCCCATCTGGGAGACGTCGGTCCAGGCCGCGATACCGTCCGGCTCACTGGCCCGCGTCACCTCGTACGACTGGCTGCTCTCGCTGGCCGCGATGCCCCTCGCGTACGTCCTGGGGCCGCTCGCCGCGGACGCGTGGGGCACGGCGACCCCGCTGTGGATCGCGGCGGCCGTGGTGGGGGTCGTGTGCGCGGGGACGGCGGCTGTGCCCGGAGTGCGCCGGTTCGGGGTGAGCGACAGCGGGGGTCGGGCGGCTCAGGCCGCCCCCGGGGACACCGGCCTCTCGAAGAAGGTCTCCAGCGACACCGTCGCCTGAGTGCCGCTCACCCCGTCGATCGCGTACAGCCGCCGCAGCACGTCCTGCAGTTGCTCCGTGGTCCCCGTGCGCACCTTGACCAGGACGCTCGCCGCGCCCGCGATGACGTGCGCCTCCTGGAGCTCGGGGATCGCGGCGAAGTCCGCGGCCCTATCCCCCATCCAGGCCGTCGAGTCGACCATGACGAAGGCCAGCACACCCTGGCCCACGGCCGCCGGGTCCACGTCCACCGTCGTGCGGCGGATCACCCCGCGCTCGCGCAGCTTGCGCACCCGCTCATGGGCCGCGCCCGCCGAAAGCCCCACCGCCTTGCCCAGGTTCGCGTACGACTGGCCGGCGTCCTGTTGCAGCAGGGCCAGCAGTTCTCGGTCGGTGTCGTCCATCGGCTGCTCTCCCGCTCCACGTTCGCCCATCCTTGACGTACACCATATCTCGTACTGCAATATCACTAATAAGCCGAACATCATTCACTCATGCATCAGACAGGGGCCGTCATGCCTTCCCAGAAGTTCCCGACGTCGTACGAGGTTCTGGACGAGCGCTTCCGCACAGGACGGTGCGCCAACGGGGACGCCAAGCTGGAAGTCCTGTACGACGACTGCCGGTGGGCCGAAGGGCCGCTCTATCTGCCCGCCTGGCGGCAGCTCGTCTGGAGCGACATCCCCAACGACCGGCTGCTGCGCTGGGACGAGGCGACCGGCACCGTCGGCGTCTTCCGCACGCCCGCCGGGTTCGTGAACGGCAACACCCTCGACAGGGAAGGCCGGTTGATCTGCTCCGAGCAGGGCAACCGGCGCGTCACCCGCACCGAGCACGACGGCCGCGTCACCGTCCTCGCCGACCGCTTCGAGGGCAAGCGGTTCAACAGCCCGAACGACTCCGTGGTCCGCTCCGACGGGTCGATCTGGTTCTCCGACCCCGACTTCGGCATCACCAGCGACTACGAAGGGCATCGCGCGGACGCCGAGATCGGTGGCTGCCACGTCTACCGGATCGATCCCGTGACCGGCGACGTGCGGATCGCCGCCGACGGCTTCGACGGTCCGAACGGACTCGTCTTCTCGCCCGACGAGCGCCAGTTGTACGTCTCCGACTCCCGGGCCGCCCAGATCCGCGCCTTCGACGTGCGTGACGACGGGACGCTCTCGGAGGGGGTCGTCTTCGCCGAGTCGAAGGAGTCGGGCTTCGACAACATCCGCTTCGACGACGGAGGCCGGCTGTGGGCCGCCGCTCTCGGCGACGGGGTGCACTGCTACGACCCCGACGGCACCCTCATCGGGCGGATCACGGTCCCCGAGGCCGTCTCCAACATCGCCTTCGGAGGGCCCAGGAACAACCGGCTCTTCATCACGGCGACGACCTCGCTCTATTCGCTGGTGATGTCCGTGACGGGGCTGCCCCGGGTCAGGACGACGGCCTCCTGACCCAGGACCCGGGGGACCCGCGCCCGCTCCCGCGCTCGCGCCCGCCTCAGTTCACCGCGTCCATCTCGCCCATCGCCAGCTCCACGTCGTACACCAGCGGTTCGTCCGCGACCACGACGTGCCGCGCGCGTGCCGCGTAATGGGGCGCCGTGACAGCCAGCAGATAGGCGCCGGCCGACGGGGCCGCGACGATGTACGAGCCGTCGGCCAGGGAGGTGACGCGGTCCAGCTGGCGGCCCGCCTTGGAGAGGAGGGTCAGGATCGCGCCCTCCACCGGCTCGCCCTCCGCGGTGCGGATGAAACCGTGCACTACGGAGGCGCCGTGTTCGCCGCCGGGCTCCCCCACGCGCGCGTGCGGCACGGGCGCCTTCTTCTCCGCCCCCTCCGTCTCCTCCGTCTCCTGCGGTGCCTCCTGCGGCTCCCGCGGCTCCACCGCCAGGTGCGGCAGGTGCTTCTCCAGGCCCGCGGGGAGCCACCAGTTGGAGCGGCCCAGCAGGTGCATGGCGGCCGGGACCAGCGCCGTGCGCAGGATGAACGCGTCCAGGGCGACCGCCGCCGCCAGGCCGATGCCCGCCATCGCGCCCTCCATGTCGCCGCTCAGGACGAACGCGGAGAAGACGCAGATCATGATCAGGGCCGCGCAGTTGATGACCCTGCTCGTCTCGGCGAGGCCCACCCGCACCGCGCGGGCGTTGTCCTTCGTGTGCACCCATTCCTCGTGCATGCGGCTCACCAGGAACACCTGGTAGTCCATCGAGAGCCCGAAGAGCAGCGACAGCATGATGACGGGCAGGAAGGCCGTGATGGGGCCCTCCTTGCCGATGCCGAGGAGCTCGGTGCCCCAGCCCCACTGGAAGACGGCCACCAGGACACCGAAGGACGCCGCCGCCGCGATGAGGTTCATCAGGGCGGCCGTCAGCGGCACCACCAGCGAGCGGAACGCGATCAGCAGCAGGAGGAAGCCCAGCGCGATGATCACGCCTACGAAGTAGGGCAGCCGGTCGCCCGTCACCGCGGCGAAGTCCTTGAAGACGGCGGTGACGCCGCCTACGTGGGCCTCGACCCCGGCCTCCGGGATCACGTCTCCCCGTAGCCGGTCGATGAGTTGGTCCGTCTCCACCGACTGGGGGGACGTGGTCGGGACGACGTTGATGACCGAGATGCCGTCCGCGGGGGGAGCCGCCGCCACCCTCGCGACGCCCTCCGTCCCACGGATGGCCGTCACCAGGGCTCCGGTGTCGGTCTCTTCGGCCACTACTTGGAGTGGGCCGTTGAATCCCGGACCGAATCCCTCGGCCAGCATGTCGTACGCCTGCCGGGTCGTCGTCGACTCCTGGTGGTTGCCCTGGTCGGTCGCGCCGAGCCGCAAGGAGAGCAGCGGCAGGGCAAGGAAGGCCATCACCACGAAGGCGAGCGCCGCGATCGAGCGCGGGCGCTTTTGGACGTACGAGGACCAGCGCGCCGCCAGGCCGCTCGGTTCGGCGGACTCCGGTCCCGTCGCCGCGAGATGGCGCCGCTGCCTGCGGCTGAGCACCCGGGGGCCGAGCATGCCCAGGAGCGAGGGCAGCAGGGTGATGGCCGCGAGGACGCTCAGGATCACCGTCAGGGATGCGGCGACGACCACGCCGTCCAGGAAGCGCATGTTCATCACCAGCATCCCGGCGAGCGCGATGCACACCGTGCCGCCCGCGAACAGCACCGCGCGGCCCGAGGTGTTCAGGGCCTGCACCGCGGATTCCTCGGGCTCCATGCCGCGCAGGATGCCGCGCCGGTGCCGGGTGACGATGAAGAGCGCGTAGTCGATGCCGACGCCGAGGCCGATCAGCGAGCCGAGCAGCGGGGCCACTTCGGGGATGTCCGTCACATGGCTGAGCAGCATCGTCGAGAGCATGCCGAGGCCCACTCCGAAGACGGCGATGACGATCGGCAGGGCCATCGCGAAGAGCGAACCGAAGGCCAGGAAGAGGACGACGGCCGCCGCCGCGATGCCCACAAGCTCGGAGGTGCCCGTGGGCGGCTCCTGGATGCGGGTGATGGCCTGGCCGCCGAGTTCGACCTGCAGACCGGCCTTCTCGGCCTTCTGAGCGGTGTCCACGGCGTCCTGGACCAGCTCCTTGGGGACCGAGTTCGCCTCCTCCGCGAACGTCACCTGGGCGTAGGCGATGCGCCCGTCCCCGCTGATCTGGGCCGCGCCCGCCTCCTTGGACGCGTACGGGCTCCGGACCTCGCCGACGCCCTTCATGCCGGCGATCTCCTTGAGCGCGGGCTCGATCCGGGAACGTACGTCCGCGTCGCGGGCCGAAGCTCCCTCGTCGACGCGCCAGACGACCGTGTCGGTGTCTCCCGAGCTCTCCGGGAAGGCCTTCGTCATCAGGTCGTACGCACGTTTGGAGTCCGTGTCCGGCAGCGAGAACACATTCGAGTAGTCGGTGCCCGCCGAGGTCCCGGCGGCCCCCAGTCCGAACAGGGCCCCCACCCACAGCACAAGGACCACCAGACGGTGCCGATAGCACCACCGCGCCAATGCCGTCACGATCCGCTCCTCCTTCGCGTCGTCAGGTCCCCCGGGTCCGTGCTTCAGGAGCCTCAGCATCGGCGGCACGGCGCCCGTACGGCGTCGCGCGGCCATGATTCTCAAGTAACTCCAAGGCACGGACCGGGTCTTCGTACAACGCGCGTGCCGATACTGGAGGCATGAGCCACGCCGAAGGCCAGCAGGGAACAGATGTCGGAGTGCCGCGGGGACCGGGCGCCGCGGCCACCGTCCTGGTCGTCGAGGACGAGCCGAGCATCGCCGACGTGCTCGCCATAGCCCTGCGCTACCACCGCTTCGACGTGATGGTGGCGGGCACCGTGCGCGAGGCCCTCGCGCTCGCCGGCCGCACCCGGCCCGACGCGGCGCTCCTCGACGTGATGCTCCCGGACGGCGACGGCCGCGCCCTCGCCAGGGAACTGCGCGCCCGGCGCCCTGACATGGCCCTGCTCTTCCTGACCGCGCGGGACGCGCCCGCGGAGGTCGTGGGCGGGCTCGGCTTCGGCGACGACTACATCACCAAGCCGTTCAACATCGACGAGGTGGTCGCCCGCATCGGCGCGGTCCTGCGCCGCACCGGAGCGCAGGACGTGCTCCCCCAGCGCCCGCCGCTGCGCTACGGAGACCTGGAACTCGACGAGACGACGTACGTGGTGCGCCGCGCGGGCCGCACGGCGCAGCTCACGCCCACCGAGTACGCCCTGCTGCGCTTCCTGGTGCGCAACGGCGGCCGTGTGGTGCCCAAGGAGCAACTCCTGCGCCATGTCTGGCAGTACGAACACCCGGCCGAGTCGACCGTCGTGGAGACCTACATCAGCTATCTGCGGCGCAAGCTGGCCGCCCTCGGTCCGCCGGTGATCACGACCCGGCGGGGTGTCGGATACGGCCTCGCATGAGGCGTGCGCGCCGCGGCATGAGCTCACTGCGCGCCAAGCTCACGTGGGTGAACGTGGCCCTCCTTGCGCTCGGTGTCGTCGTGGCGACCGGGGTGAGCGTCATGGGCATGCGCCACTACCTGCTCGACAGCGTGGACGCCGAGCTGACGCAGTCGCGCACCTCGCTGCTCAGCACCGGGCTCACCATGAAGGACGTCGAGAGACTCAGTGAGCTGGGCATCGCGCTCGACAAGCTCTCACCCGGCGGCAAGGAGCGCGCGAGTGCCCTGCCGCGCGGGGACAGTGTGTTCGTGGCGGTGGACGAGCGCGGCGAGCCCGTCGCCATCGGCACGCTCGCGCCGACCCCGCGCCAGCGCGCCCTGGCCGCCGCCGTCGACGACCCCGATGCGGTCGCGGGCGAGTCCGAGCCGCAGGACGTCACCCTGGACGGCGACGCCCACCGCATGGTGGGCGCGCAGCTCGCCGACGGCACGACGGTTCTGATGGCGGCGGCCACCCAGAACGTGGAATCGGGCATCAAGAAGGCGCTCAAACTCGACGCCGCCTTCGGAGTGGCCTTGTTGGGGCTCCTCGCCGTCCTGACGATGATCTCCGCGCACCACCGCCTTCGCCCCCTGGAGGACATGGTCGAGACCGCGTCCGCCATCGCCGAGGGCGATCTGACCCGGCGCGTGCCCTCCAGCCGCGCCCCGGCGACGGAGACGGAGCAGCTGCGCCTCGCCCTCAACTCCATGCTCCACCAGGTGGAGTCCGCCTTCGAGACCCGGGAGCGCAGCTCGGCCCAGCTGCGCCGCTTCGTCGCCGATGCCTCGCACGAGTTGCGTACGCCCTTGTCGGCGATCCGCGGCTATCTCCAGCTGTACGACAAGGGGATGCTCCGCGACCCGGCGGAACGCACGCGCGCGTGGAGCCGCGTCATCGCCGAGACCGACCGGATGGGACACCTCGTCGACGAGCTGCTCACCCTGGCCCGCCTGGACCAGCAGCCGGAACTGCGCTTCAGGAACGTCGACTTGAGCCGTCTCGTCCGGGACGCCGCCGACGACCTGCGGATACAGCAGCCGCAGCGTCCGCTGACCGTCCGCGCCGACGGGGCGGTGCTGATCCGCGCGGACGAGTCGGGGCTGCGCCAGGTGCTCGGCAACCTGCTGGGCAACGTCCAGGTCCACACGCCTTCCGACGCGCCGGTCACGCTGGGCGTGGAGCGGCGTGACGGGGTGGTGCGGCTCCGCGTGGCCGATCAGGGGCCCGGCCTCGCGGCGCAGGACGCGGCGCGCGTGTTCGACCGGTTCTTCCGCGCGGGCGGCGGCGCGGGCAGCGGCCTCGGCATGGCGATCGTGCAGGGGGTCGTGGCGGCACACGGCGGCGAGGTGGGGGTGGAGACGGCACCGGGGGCGGGGCTGACGGTCGTGGTCACGTTGCCTGCGCGCACCGGGGGTTGACCTGCGCGCACCGGGGGTTGAGGGGCCGCCGCGGGGCCGATGGTCGCGTCAGCCCCGCACCAGCGCCCACACGGTCTTGCCGTGCCGCCCCCGCTGCCACACTCCCCACGCCTCGGAAACGGCGTCGAGCAGCCGCAGTCCCCGGCCGCTCTCCTCCCAGGGCCCCAGCTCCCGCAGCTCGGGGTTTCCCGAACTCTCGTCGGACACCTCTATGAAGCAGTCGCCGTCGGCGAGCACCGTGATCGCGACCTCGAACTCCCGCTCCAGGACGTCCCCGTGGCAGACCGCGTTCGTCGCAAGCTCCGACACGACGAGTACGGCGTCCTCCAGCGCTCCGCTCTCCTCCTTGTGCCCCCAGGCCGCCAGATGATCGTGCACTCTGAGCCGCGCGAGCGAGACGGATGCCGGGTGCGGTGGCAGCCGGAAAGCATGACGTCGCAACAACGTTCCCCCTATGGCACACCAAAGCATCAAGAACAGCACACACTTCCGACACTTAATGCTGCGCAGAGGTAGTGCTCGGTGTCACACCGTCACCTTATGGCCCGACATTATCCAGCCAGGTTCGTATCGCATCGAACCAACTAGCGATTACGCCTGGCGGGAGGCCAGTTCGACGACCGTGATGTCGGACGGCGCCCCGACCCGCACCGGCGGCCCCCACGCACCCGCACCACGCGTCACATACAGCTGGGTGTCGCCGTACCGCTCCAGTCCCGCGAGGGTCGGATTGGCCAGATCGGCGATGAAATTGCCTGGCCACAGCTGTCCGCCGTGGGTGTGACCGGAGAGCTGCAGATCGACGCCGTGCTTGACGGCGTCATGGATGACGACCGGCTGGTGGGCCAGGAGCACGGACGCCCGCGAGCGGTCCCGGTCCCCCAGCGCCTTGGCGAAGTCGGGCCCATGCCCCTCGCTCTCACCGGCCACGTCGTCCACGCCCGCGAGGTCGAAGCCGGGCAGTTCGGTGCGGGCGTTCTCCAGGGGGCGCAGGCCGAGTTCGCGTACGTGTTCGACCCACTGCTCGGCTCCCGAGAAGTACTCGTGGTTGCCGGTCACGAAGTACGTGCCGTGCCGCGCGCGCAGCTGGGCGAGCGGGGCGGCGGCAGGACCGAGGTCCTCGACACTGCCGTCGACCAGATCGCCGACGACCGCGATGAGGTCGGGCTGCGTGCCGTTGATCGTGTCGACCACGCGCTGGGTGAAGCCGCGGCCGAGGACCGGCCCCAGGTGGATGTCGCTGACCACGGCGATCCGGAACCCGTGCGCCCCGCGCGGCAGCTTGGCCAGCGGCACGGTGACGCGCTTCACCCGGGGCCCGCGCAGGACTCCGTACGTTCCGTGGCCGACCGTTCCGACGGCGACGGCGGCGGCCGTCCCGCCGACGATCCGGGAGACGAAGAGGCGACGCGAAGGGGTGGGTCGCTTCGGGGCGGGGTCCTCCGTAGGGGCGGGGTCCTCCGGGGCGGGGTCTTCTGAACCGGGGTCCTCCGGGGCGAGGCCTTCCGAACCGGGGTCCTCCGTAGGGGTGGGTTTCGCGCGACGACTCAGGAAGAAGGGCCGTACGAGCTCACCCACCAGGAGCGCGAGCACGAGATAGATCGACAGCGCCATCCACATGAAGCCCGGCCAGGCCAGCGCCTTCTGCAGCCAGAACGGCGCCCCGGCCCGCTCGCCGGCGACCGCCGCGAACATCAGCAGGGGCCCCGCCACGAAGACCACGGCGCCCGCACGCCGGGCGAACCCGGGCCCGGCCGTGGTGTCGCGCACCAGGCGCCGCCACGCGTACCACTGCATTCCGGCGAGGGCCGCGAGCGCGGCGATACCGGCCAGCACGAACAGGATGACCACGGAGCGAGCCCCTCGACAGTGACCGACCAGCTATGACGTACGGCGCAGAGCACGCACTCCGCGCAACCCGATGGTCCCTACCACCGTCCCCAAGACAAAGGAGGCGACGGCGAGCGTCAGGTGGACCCAGAAGTACGCGGTCGGGTCGCCTGCGTCATCGAAGGCGAGCCCACTGCCGTCCTTCCACAGGTTCTTGACGAAAGTGATCCAGATGAACCAGCTCCACACACCGAAGGCGAGCAGGAACCAGGAGACCGGGCGGCTGAGCTTCATACGTTCAGTATCGCGAGCCTCCCTTCCGGGCCGCCGCCGGGGTGGGGAGTCCGGGCCGCCCACAACACAGCCCACCTCGGCGGCGACTTCCACAGCGGCGCCCTGTACGTTCTCGTCCGTGCCTGCCGTAAAAAAGACCGCCTTGTTGGTCGCTTCCGCCGCATTGCTGACCATGTCGACCACGGCCCCCGCGTGGGCGGACGGCAAGCCGGGGGGCGAGAACAAACCCAAGCCCCCCGCCAAGATGTCGACCGTCGGCGGTGCCAAGCTCGGCGAGCCGGGCACCCAGGTGAGCCTGAAGGCGGGCGCGCCCGTCCTCCCCAAGAAGCTGTCGGCGCGCTCATGGATGGTCTCCGACGCCGAGACGGGCGAGGTGCTCGCCTCGCACAACTCGCACTGGCGGCTGCCCCCGGCGAGCACCCTGAAGATGCTCTTCGCGGACACGGTCCTGCCGAAGTTCCCCAAGACGCAGGAGCACAAGGTCGAGCTCTCCGACCTGGCGGGCATCGGCGCGGGCAGCAGCATGGTCGGCGTCAAGGAGAACGAGACGTACTCGGTCCACGACCTGTGGCTCGGCGTCTTCCTGCGGTCGGGCAACGACGCCGTGCACGTCCTTTCGGCGATGAACGGCGGCGTCCCGCAGACCGTCAAGGACATGCAGTCGCACGCCGATGAGCTCCAGGCCCTGGACACGCACGTGGTCAGCCCGGACGGCTACGACGAGAAGGGGCAGGTCTCCTCCGCGTACGACCTGACGCTGTTCGCCCGCTCCGGGCTGCAGAAGAAGGACTTCCGCGAGTACTGCTCGACGGCCACCGCCAAGTTCCCCGGCGAGACCAAGAAGGTCACGAAGGGCAAGGACAAGGGCAAGAAGAAGCGCGGGTCCTTCGCGATCCAGAACACCAACCGACTTCTTACGGGTGACATCGGTCTGGACGCCTACAAGGGCATCGCGGGCGTCAAGAACGGCAGCACCACAAACGCGGGCAACACCTTCACCGGTGTCGCCGAGCGCGACGGCAAGGTGCTGCTCGTCACCGTCATGAACCCCGACTCCGGGGAGCAGCACGCGGTCTACAAGGAGACCGAGCGCCTCCTCGACTGGGGCTTCAAGGCCTCCGGCAAGGTCGACCCCGTGGGTGAACTGGTCGCCCCGAAGGGTGCCGGTACGGGCAGCGGCAAGGGTGCTCCCGGCGCGGGCAAGGGCGGTTCGGACTCGTCCGAGAACGTGGCGCACGCCTCCGACAAGGAGTCGGGCGGCGGGGTCGGCGTCGCACTCGGCGTCACGGGCGGCGTTCTCGCGCTCATCGCCGCCGGGTGGTTCGTGATCAGCCGCCGGATGCCGCTGCCGGACCTGGTGCGGCGGAAGAGCCGCCGCTGACCTCGCCGGTCTCCTGCCGCTCTTCTTGTGCCTCTTCCGTTTCCGTACGCCGCTGCTTCCGCGTCGCCGTCCAGGCGGCGCAGAACAGCAGCAGTTTCGCGGTGAAGTTGATCCACAGGAGGAGCGCGACGGGCACTCCGAAGGCGCCGTACATGCTCTTCGACGCGACGCCCTTCATGTAGCCGCCGAGCAGCAGCTTGAGGAGTTCGAACCCGGCCGCGCCGATCAGGCCCGCGGTGATCAGGTGGCGGCGCGGCGGCTGGACGTCCGGCAGCAGCGTCAGGACGTAGAGCAGCAGCAAGAAGTCGGCGAAAACAGCGATGGCGAACGCGAACGCCTGGAGCAGCACCCCGCCCCAGCCGCCCTCGGAGACCCCCAGGAGGTCGGCGCTCCGGCCGACCGCGGTCGAGGCGAGGGTCGACGCGGCGACGGACGCGAGGCCGGCGCCACCGAGCCCGACGAGCACCCCGGCGTCCTTGATCTTGCGCATGACGGGGTTCTCGTCGCTGTCCTCAAGCTCCCAGACGGCCCGCAGGCACTCCCGCATCGAGCCGACCCACCCGATGCCGGTGAAGAGCAGCAGGGCGCCCGCGATGAGGCCCACGGTGCCCGCGTTGGCGACCAGGGCGTCCAGGTTCAGCTGGTCGGAGATGCCGGGGACCTGCTTCGAGATGGTGTCCTCGAGCTTGTTCTGCTGGCTCTTGGAGAGCGTCGCCGCCGCGACCGCCGCCGCGACGGTGATCAGTGGGAAGAGCGCCAGGAAGCTGATGAAGGTCATCGCCGCCGCGAGGCGGGTCCAGTGCACGCCGTCGAGTCGCTCGTACGCGCTCCACGCGTGCGTGCGCATCAGACGCTCCACCTGGGGTCCGATGCCGGGGAGCTTTTTCAGCCAGTCCATGATGCCTCCCTGCCCGCTGTACGGAAGACCAAGGTCCGAGTACCCCAGAAACGCAGAACGGTGGCGAGTGCCATACCGACTCCCGCACCGGAGACGGTGTCCGCGCGCTGTGAGGTGAGACCGAGGCCGTAGTGGGACACCGCGATGCAGAGCAACTGCACCAGGGCGCCCGCGATGTTGACGGCGAAGAAGATCCCGTACTGACGCAGGCGCGAGACCTCGGCCGCCGTGCGTCGCCGGTAGGTGCCGAGCGCGTTGCCCGCATAGGCGACCGTGCAACCGGCCACGAAGGACAGCGCCTTGGCGGTCAGCGGGTCGAGGCCGACGGGTCCGCGCAGCCAGATGAAGAGGCCGAGGTCGACGGCGTACGCGCAGATCCCGGCGGTGGCGAAGCCGATCAGTTCGGGGCCCATGGCCCGCAGCCGCTCCCTGAAGGGGCTCACAAGTCGGCCACCGCGAGGGCGTACATCGCGATCCACACCAGACCGATGACGGCGAGCGCCCGGTCGCGCAGGACGACGTCCTCGGGCTCGCCCGCTGAGCCGCGGTCGGCGAAGACGGCGTACCGCAGGACCGCGAGGACGAAGGCGGCCATGGACAGCTGCCGCCAGGGCAGCAGGCCGTTGCCCGTGCCGCCGCTCTCCATGGCCCACAGGCAGTACGCGAGGACGGCGACCCCGGCGGCGAGCTGCCAGACGAAGCGGAGGTAGCCGGTGGTGTATTCGGTGAGCAACGCACGCGTGGCGCCCGCTTTCCCGGACATCTGGACGGCTTCGGAGTAGCGCTTGGCGGCGACCATGAAGAGCGCGCCGAAGCCCGTGGTGATCAGGAACCAGCGCGAGAGGGGGATGCCGAGGGCCACTCCCCCGATCATCGCCCGCATCAGGAAACCCGTGGTGACGACGGCGAGATCGACGACCAGGACGTGCTTGAGGCTCACGCAGTAGGCCAGTTGCATCACTACGTAGGCGGCGAGCAGTCCCGCCGTCAGGGGCGTGCAGAGCGCGGCGGCGGCCACGGGCGCGAGCACGGCGAGCACGCCGCCGACCCCGTACGCGACCGCGACGGGCACCTGCCCGGCGGCGACCGGTCTGCGGCACTTGGTGGGGTGGGCGCGGTCGGCGTCGGCGTCGCGCGCGTCGTTGATGAGGTAGACGGCGGAGGCGGCGGCCGTGAACAGCGCGAACACCAGGAGGAGTTGGATCAGCGAGTGGCGCGAGAAGAGCTCGCCCGCGGCGGCCGGGGCGGCGACGACCAGGACGTTCTTCACCCACTGGCGGGGGCGCGCCGTCTTCAGGAGGCCCAGCGGCAGCGCGAGGGCGCTGGTGCCGGACGGCCGGGGCGGCTGGGGGCGTTCGAGCAGGGCGGTGTCGTCAGCCATGTGTGCGGCCCCCGTTCATCCAGGCGGAGCCCACGCGCGCGGTGAGGGCGCCGAGGGCCGCGCCGGCCGCCACGTCACTCGGGTAGTGGACGCCCACGACCATCCGCGAGACGCACATCGCGGCGGCGAGCGGCGGGACGATGCGGGCCCCTACGGGGCTCAGCGCGCCGTACGCGACGGTGGCCGCTGCGGCCGAAGTGGCGTGCGAACTGGGGAAGGAGTGCCGTCCCGCGGTCCTGACGAGGGGCTCCACGCCCGTGTCGCCGCCGGGGCGCGGGCGGCGTACGACCCGTTTGACGCCCATGCTGGCCAGGTGGGCCGCGGCGGTCAGCGCCGTGCCGCGCAGCCACGCGCCGCGCCGTTCGCGGTCGATCGCGGCCCCCGCGAGCCCCGCGACGATCCAGAGGGCGCCGTGCTCGCCGGCCCAGGACAGGGTCCGTGCGGCGGCGGCCACGCGCGCGTCGGAGCCGCAGTCGCGCAGGGCCGACAGCAGCCGGTGGTCCATGTCGTGCATATCGCCTCCTTCTCCGGGGACTTCAAGGACCTGACCACTCGACTCTTCTAGGCGACCTCTCAATATTTACGCCAATATAGGACGACACTCCATCAATCACCCATTTCGGTGAGAGCTCTGATGAATTAGGGCAAACTACCCTTGCCCGGACGATACGGTCACGCCTATGCCTGCCGACTCCGCTCCGCCCGCCGACCCCGCAACCGCGACGACGCCCGAGGCCGCGGCCATGGCGACGTCCGAGGCCGTGTCCATGGCGGGCTGGGGGCGCACCGCGCCGTCCACCGCCCGTCTGATCCGCCCCCGTTCGCCCGAGGAGGCCGTGGCCGCCCTCCAGGCCTGCGGGGAGCGTGGCGGCATCGCCAGGGGCCTGGGAAGGGCATACGGGGACGCCGCCCAGAACGCGGGCGGCGCGGTTCTCGACATGACCGGCATGGACCGTGTGCACGCCATCGACGCGGACGCGGGCACCGTCCTGTGCGACGCCGGGGTCTCCCTGCACCGCCTGATGGAAGTCCTGCTCCCGCTCGGCTGGTTCGTGCCGGTCACGCCCGGGACCCGCTATGTGACCGTCGGCGGCGCGATCGGCGCGGACATCCACGGCAAGAACCACCACGGATCCGGATCGTTCTCGCGCCATGTGATGGCGGTGGAACTGCTCACCGCCGACGGCGAGGTGCAGGCGGTCGAACGCGGCACTCCCCTGTTCGACGCGACGGCCGGCGGCATGGGCCTGACCGGCGTGATCCTCGCCGCGACACTGCAACTCCAGCCGGTCGAGACGTCGTTGATGACGGTGGACACGGAGCGCGCCACCGACCTGGACGACCTGATGGCCCGCCTCACCGCCACGGACCACCGCTACCGCTACTCGGTGGCCTGGATCGACCTCCTGGCGCGCGGCGCGTCGATGGGGCGCGCGGTGCTCACGCGCGGCGACCACGCTCCCCTGGACGCCCTTTCGCCACGCGCGCGTAGAGCCCCGTTGACGTTCCGCCCCGGCCAGCTGCCGCCGGCCCCGCGCTTCCTGCCCGAAGGGCTGCTCGGCCGGAAGTCGGTGGGCCTCTTCAATGAGCTCTGGTACCGCAAGGCACCGCGCCTGCGGGTGGGCGAACTCCAGAAGATGTCGACGTTCTTCCACCCCTTGGACGGCGTCCCGCACTGGAACCGCGTGTACGGGCGCGGCGGTTTCGTGCAGTACCAATTCGTCGTCGGGTACGGCAAGGAGGAGTCCCTGCGGCGCATCGTGCGGCGCATCTCGGAGCGCGGCTGCCCGTCCTTCCTCGCCGTACTGAAGCGCTTCGGAGAGGGCGATCCGGGCTGGCTCTCCTTCCCGATGCCCGGCTGGACCCTCGCCCTGGACATCCCGGCGAACATGCCGGGCCTCGGCGCCTTCCTCGACGGTCTCGACGAGGAGGTCGCCGCGTCCGAGGGCCGCGTCTACCTGGCCAAGGACTCCCGTCTGCGGCCCGAGACGCTCGCCGCGATGTATCCGCGGCTCGACGATTTCCGCGCGCTGCGGGCGGAGATCGATCCGCGCGGCGTGTTCCGCTCGGACCTCTCGCGCCGCCTCGCCCTCTAGCCCCTCCAGGAGTTGGTCCCATGAAGGACGCCTTCGGCACCCCCCAGTCCCTGCTCGTACTCGGCGGCACCTCCGAGATCGGCCTCGCCACGGCCCGCCGTCTGGTCGCGCGGCGCACCCGCACGGTGTGGCTGGCGGGGCGGCCGTCCCCGGGCCTGGAGAAGGCCGCCGCGAGCCTGCGCGACATGGGTGCGGAGGTCCGCACCGTCGCCTTCGACGCGCTCGACTCCGAGTCCCACGAGGCCACGCTCGGCAAGATCTTCGCCGAGGGCGACATCGACATGGTGCTGCTGGCCTTCGGCATCCTCGGCGACCAGGCACGCGACGAGGACGAGCCGCTCTCCGCGGTGCGGGTCGCGCAGACGAACTACACCGGCGCGGTCTCTGCGGGCCTGGTGTGCGCCCGGTCCCTCCAGGCCCAGGGGCACGGCGCCCTGGTGGTGCTCTCGTCGGTCGCGGGCGAGCGCGCCCGCCGCTCGAACTTCATCTACGGGTCGAGCAAGGCGGGGCTCGACGCCTTCGCCCAGGGCCTGGGCGACGCGCTGCACGGCACGGGGGTGCACGTGATGGTCGTCCGCCCCGGCTTCGTACGCTCCAAGATGACGGCGGGCCTGGAGGAGGCCCCGATGGCGACCACTCCGGAGGCGGTCGCGCTGGCCATCGAGACGGGCCTGCGGCGGCGCTCGGAGACGGTGTGGGTGCCCGGCACGCTACGGGTGGTCATGTCGGCGCTGCGTCACGTGCCGCGGACCGTCTTCAGGCGGCTCCCGGTGTGAGGCCCTTCGGGGGCGGCGCTCCGGGTCAGCGGGCGGGAAGCGTGCCGTGCGCGGCCGGGGCCGCCGCCTGGGGAGGCACTACGGGGCCGCCACCGCCGAAGGCGAACTCGCGCAGCTTGCGCCACACTCCGTCGGCGCCCTGTTCGTAGAGCGCGAAGCCGGTGCAGGGCCACTCGGCCTCGTACTCCGAAAGCTCCGCGTAGGCCCGGTCCATGGCCTCTTCGGAGATGCCGTGCGCCACCGTGACGTGCGGGTGGTAGGGGAACTGCAGCTCGCGCGGCATGGGCCCGGACGCGTCCCGCACCCGCTCCTGGAGCCAGCCGCAGGCCGCCCCGCCCGCCATCACCTGGACGAAGACGACGGGCGACAGCGGACGGAACGTCCCCGTTCCGTAGAGCCGCATCGGGAAGGGGCGCCCGGCGGCTGCGACGGCCCCCAGGTGCGCCTCGACCGCGGGCAGCGCCGTGGAGTCCACCTCGGTCGGCGGCAGCAGCGTGACGTGGGTGGGGATGCCGTGTGCCGCGGGGTCACCGAAGCCCACGCGCCGCTCCTGGAGCAGGCTGCCGTGAGGCTCCGGAACCGCGATCGACACACCGATCGTTACGGTCCCCACGTCGTACTCCTGTCGGTCGGGTGGTCGGTCGGGCGGCGGGCAGAGGGCGCTGCTGTACCTGGCTTGGTGCAGGGGGCTGTGTGGCTCAGTGCTTGGCGGGCAGCAGGCCCACCTTGTCGTACGCCTGGGCGAGGGTCTCCGCGGCGACGGCGCGCGCCTTCTCCGCACCCTTGGCCAGGATCGAGTCGAGCGTCTCCGGGTCGTCCAGGTAGGCCTGGGTGCGGTCCCGGAAGGGCGTCACGAAGTCGACCATGACGTCGGCGAGGTCAGTCTTCAGCGCACCGTAGCCCTTGCCGACGTACTTCTGCTCCAGTTCCGGGATACCGGTACCGGTGAGCGTCGAGTAGATGCTGAGGAGGTTGCTGACACCCGGCTTGTTCTGGGTGTCGTAGCGCACGACCGTGTCGGTGTCGGTGACCGCGCTCTTGACCTTCTTGGCGGTGGCCTTGGGCTCGTCGAGGAGGTTGATCAGGCCCTTCGGCGTGGACGCCGACTTGCTCATCTTGATCGACGGGTCCTGGAGGTCGAAGATCTTCGCCGTCTCCTTGAGGATGTACGCCGCCGGGACGGTGAACGTCTCGCCGAAGCGGCCGTTGAAGCGCTCCGCGAGGTCGCGGGTCAGCTCGATGTGCTGGCGCTGGTCCTCGCCGACCGGGACCTGGTTGGCCTGGTAGAGCAGGATGTCCGCGACCTGGAGGACCGGGTACGTGAAGAGGCCCACGGAGGCGCGGTCCGCACCCTGCTTGGCCGCCTTGTCCTTGAACTGCGTCATGCGCGAGGCCTCGCCGAAGCCCGTGAGGCAGTTCATGACCCAGCCGAGCTGGGCGTGCTCGGGCACGTGGCTCTGGACGAACAGCGTGCAGCGCTCGGGGTCGAGTCCGGCGGCGAGGAGCTGGGCGGCGGCGAGGCGGGTGTTGGCGCGCAGCTCGGCCGGGTCCTGCGGGATCGTGATCGCGTGCAGGTCCACCACCATGTAGAAGGCGTCGTGGGACTCCTGCAGCGCCACCCACTGGCGGACCGCGCCGAGGTAGTTGCCGAGGTGGAACGAGCCCGCGGTGGGCTGGATTCCGGAGAGCACGCGAGGACGATCAGTGGCCATAGGGCTCATTCTCTCAGGTGTCTCTCATTGCTCGGAAACAGTCGTGTGACGGGTGTGCCGCGATCTTGTGATGCGCCGCCTCGTCCCGTCGCACCGATCGGTCGGCACGAATGCGGAACCGATCTCGTCCGGCCGGTGTATCAAGAGTGTGAGGGCACAGGGGGAGGTCCTGGAGGGGGTCCGCGTCGTCGACGAGGGTGCGGTGATCGCGCGTGTGCGCGCCGGGGAGACGGAGGCGTACGCGGAACTGGTGCGCGCTTTCACCGGGCTCGCGCTCAGGGCGGCCGTGGCACTCGGGGCGGGAGCGGACGCGGAAGACGTGGTGCAGCAGGCGTTCTTCAAGGCCTACTGCTCCTTGGGGCGGTTCAGGGACGGCTCGGCGTTCAAGCCGTGGCTCCTTTCGATCGTCGCCAATGAGACGAGGAACACAGTGCGTTCGGCGGTGCGGCAGCGGTCGCTGGCCGGCCGCGAGGCCGCGCTGGCGGAGGCGGAGCCGCTGATACCGGAATCGGCGGACCCCGCCGTGGCGGCGCTGGAGGACGAGCGCCGGACGGCCCTGCTCGTCGCGCTCGACCGGCTGAGCGAGGAGCACCGCCTGGTCGTCACGTACCGCTATCTCCTGGAGATGGACGAGACGGAGACGGCCCAGGCGCTTGGCTGGCCACGGGGCACGGTGAAGTCCCGGCTGAACCGCGCGCTGCGGAAGCTGGGGCGGCTGCTGCCGCAGGCACCGGAGCATCGGGAAGGGCCGGAGGGACCGGAAGGGGGTGACGGGCATGAGTGAGCAGGACGAAGGCCGGGGCGAGAGCGGCGCCCGTCGGCTTCCCGAGGAGCTGCGGGCGCTGGGCCGGTCCCTCGACCGGCCGGGGACCTCCGGTGCGTCGATGGCCGAGCGGGTCATCGCGCAGCTCATCGCCGAGTCGGTGCCGGTCCCGGTGGCCGAGCCGCCGGGTCGCCGCTCCCGGCTGCGGTCATGGCTGCGGGCGCGGTGGCGGGTCCTGACGGCGGCGCTGTGCGGGCTCCTGACGGCGGCGGTGCTCACGCCGCCGGTGCGGGCCGCGGTCTTCGAGTGGTTCGACTTCGGCGGGGTCGAGGTGCGGTACGACCCGTCGGCGACCCCGCCGGCCACGGCCGGTGTGCCGGGGTGCGGCGGCGGGGTCGGTCTCTCCGAGGCGGGGCGGCGGGCCGGGTTCGTGCCCGCGGTGCCTGCCGCACTGGGGGCGCCGGACGCCGTGGCGGTGGAGCGGGAGCCGGGCGGGCGCGTCCTGGTCACCCTGTGCTGGCGCGAGAAGGGCCGGACGATACGGCTCGACGAGTTCGGGGCACTCCTCGACCTCGGCTTCAGCAAGACGGTGACGGAGCGTCCCGACTGGGTTCAGGTCGACGGGGAGACGGGGCTGTGGTTCCCGCGTCCGCACCGGCTCACGTTCTGGATGGTGGAGGGCGACGGCGACCGCTGGACGCGTTCGGAGCGGACGGCGGGCCCGACGCTCCTGTGGACGCACGGGCCGGAGCTCACGCTGCGGCTGGAAGGCGTGGCGTCGAAGGAGCGGGCGCTGGAGATCGGGAAATCCGTTCCGGCCCGTCCCGGCGAATCGGGAACCTGAACGGCTCGGGCGGTGTACCAGAAGTGACGCGGTGCGGACGGGCCGTGCCGGAGAGCGGCTGGGGGGGGATCGGACATGCGGGTGCGGATGGGGACGCGGACGGCAAGGGGACTGCGCGGGTCGGCGGCGGGGCTCGCCGCCGCGCTGGCGCTGGTGGTGATCGGTGCGCCTGAGGCGGTGGCGGGCGGGCCTACGAGCGTCCTCGTGGTCTCGCCCGAGAGCGGGCAGAGCACGGCGCTCTATGTGAGCGACAAGGAGTACGGCGAATTGGAGCGCTGTCTCGGCGCCATCGGCGACCTAGGTTCCGGCGGCGAGGGCAGGCGAGAGCAGCCGCCGGGCCTGAGCATGGGCGACGGCAGCCGTCAGATCAACGTGACGTGGATGGTCCACGACGTGGAGCCGTGGCGGGTGGACCGGGCCTATCCGGTGGCGTCCGGTTCCAAGAGCGGCAAGGACGGCAAGGACGCCAAGGCCGTGTGGATCCATACGACGACGGACGTCGAGTCCATGACCGGCACCTGGCACAAGGCGAAGGATCCGGCGCGGCTGACGGCACTGTTCAAGAAGCTGGGGGTCATGGGCGCGCCCGCTGACGGGGGCAATCAGGCGATACCACCGGGGGCGGATTCGGCCCCGCCGCCGACGTCCGCCTCGAAAGCGGGGCCCGAGGGGGCGGCCGGCGCACGGGCCGACGGCACTCCGGGGGACGGCGGCACCGACTGGTGGTGGGCGATGGCGGGCGCCGGGGCGGGGGCTGCGGGAGCGCTGCTGCTGCGAGGGCCGTTCACCCGGCGCCGGGCCTTGCTTTCCTCGCTGCGCGGGCGGCGGCCTCATGAGGACGGGCCACGGCAGGAGTTGAGGGACGTGTGAGGGCCCCGGCCGCCTCCGGCTGCCCCGGCCGGTGAGTTGGCCGACCGGGGCAGCCGTCAGGGCCGGTGGGTCAGTGGGCCGGCAGGCCCGGGGCCGGATGGACGGCCATCAGGTCGGCGACCTCGGACCGGATCTTCGTCAGGGCGTCCTCGTCGCCGGCACGGGCCGCGGTGACGCCTCGGTCGATCCAGTCGGCGACGGTCGGCATGTGCTGCGTCCCAAGGCCTCGGGAGGTGAGCGAGGGGGTGCCGATGCGGACACCCGAGGGGTCGAACGGCTTCCTCGGGTCGTACGGCACGGTGTTGTGGTTGACGACGATCCCGGCCCGGTCGAGGGCCTTGGCGGCGATCTTGCCCGGGACGTCCTTGGGGGTGAGGTCCATCAGGATCAGGTGGTTGTCGGTGCCGCCGGAGACCAGGTCGAAGCCGCGGGCGAGCAGCGCTTCGGCGAGGGCTTGGGCGTTGGCGACGACCGCGTGGGCGTAGTCGCGGAAGGAGGGCTGCGAAGCCTCGTGGAGGGCGGCGGCGATGGCTGCGGTGGTCTGGTTGTGCGGGCCGCCCTGGAGGCCGGGGAAGACCGCCTTGTCGATGGCCTTGGCGTGCTCCTCGCGGGACATCAGCATCGCGCCGCGCGGGCCGCGCAGGGTCTTGTGGGTGGTCGTGGAGATCACGTCGGCGTGCGGCACAGGTGAGGGGTGGGCGCCGCCCGCGATCAGGCCGGCGATGTGCGCGATGTCGGCGACGAGGACGGCCCCCGCCTCGTGGGCGATCTCGGCGAAGGCGGCGAAGTCGATGGTGCGAGGGAGGGCGGTGCCACCGCAGAAGATCAGCTTGGGGCGTTCCTTGAGGGCGAGGTCGCGTACCTCGTCGAAGTCGATGCGGCCCGTGTCGTGGCGGACGCCGTACTGGACGCCGCGGAACCACTTGCCCGTGGCGGAGACACCCCAGCGGTGGGTGAGGTGGCCGCCCATCGGGAGGGCCATGCCCATCACGGTGTCACCGGGCTCGGCGAAGGCGAGGTAGACGGCGAGGTTGGCCGGGGAGCCGGAGTAGGGCTGGACGTTGGCGTGCTCGACGCCGAAGACGGACTTGGCGCGGGCGACGGCGAGGCGCTCGACGGGGTCGATGTTCTGCTGGCCCTCGTAGTAGCGGCGGCCCGGGTAGCCCTCGCTGTACTTGTTCTGCAGGACCGTGCCGGAGGCTTCGAGGACTGCCGTGGAGACGTAGTTCTCGCTGGGGATCAGGCGCAGGGTGTCGGCCTGGAGCTGCTCCTCGGCGCTGACCAGCGCGGACAGCTCGGGGTCCTGTGCGGCGAGCGCGGGATGGCTGAGGGCGTTCGGGAAGTCCCTGGAGCCCGGGGCATCCGCGGAAGCAGCAGAAGCAGCGGAAGCGTCGGAATTCAAGGAAGGGGGGTGGGTCATGGCGTCCTCCGGGGCGAGCGGTGAGTGTCCGGTCGTGGTCCCGGGGTGCCCAGGCGGTCGGCACCTCGAAGGTTCTGCCTCGCACGGCTTCCTCGGGGTCCGTTCCCCGTGCGCCAGTCGCCGTGCTGTAGGGCCCAGACTATCGGGCACGCCGGGACGGCAGGTTTCCTCGTCCAGGATCCGAGCGACGATAGAACTTGGGCGCCACACCCGCCCCATGCCGCAGGACGAACGGAGACCCCGTGTCGACTACCGAAGAGTTCATCACCTCGGCCGAAGCACACAGCGCGCACAACTACCACCCGCTGCCCATCGTGGTGGCGTCGGCGGAGGGTGCGTGGATGACGGACATCGAGGGGCGCCGCTACCTCGACATGCTCGCCGGGTACTCGGCGCTGAATTTCGGGCACGGCAACCGCCGTCTGATCGACGCGGCCAAGGCCCAGCTGGAGCGGGTGACGCTCACCTCGCGGGCCTTCCACCACGACCGGTTCGCCGACTTCTGTACGCGGCTCGCGGAGCTGTGCGGCAAGGAGATGGTGCTGCCGATGAACACCGGCGCGGAGGCGGTGGAGACGGCCGTGAAGACCGCGAGGAAGTGGGGGTACCAGGTCAAGGGCGTGCCCGACGGGCGAGCCAAGATCGTCGTCGCGCGCGACAACTTCCACGGGCGGACCACGACCATCGTCAGCTTCTCGACGGACCCCGAGGCGCGGGCGGACTACGGGCCGTACACCCCGGGTTTCGAGATCGTGCCGTACGGCGATCTGACGGCGCTGCGGGCCGCGGTCACGGAGAACACCGTGGCCGTGCTCCTCGAACCGATCCAGGGCGAGGCCGGGGTGCTGGTGCCTCCGGCGGGATATCTGGCGGGCGTGCGGGAGTTGACCCGGGAGCGGAACGTCCTCTTCATGGCGGACGAGATCCAGTCGGGGCTCGGCAGGACGGGCAGGACCTTCGCGTGCGAGCACGAGGACGTGGTGCCGGACGTGTACATCCTGGGCAAGGCGCTCGGCGGGGGCGTCGTGCCGGTGTCCGCGGTGGTGGCGGACGCGGATGTCCTCGGCGTCTTCAAGCCCGGTGAGCACGGGTCGACGTTCGGCGGCAATCCGCTGGCTTGCGCGGTGGCGCTTGAGGTCGTCGCGATGCTGAGCTCGGGAGAGTTCCAGCAGCGGGCCACCGAGCTGGGCGAGCATCTGCACGCCGAGCTGGGGCTGCTCGCCGGCACGGGCGTGGTGACGCAGGTGCGGGGCCGGGGGCTGTGGGCGGGCGTCGACATCGATCCGTCGCACGGCACGGGCCGCGAGATCTCCGAGAAGCTGATGGCCCGGGGCGTGCTGGTCAAGGACACCCACGGGTCGACGATCCGGATCGCGCCGCCACTGGTGATCAGCAAGGAGGACCTGGACTGGGGGCTTGATCAACTCCGGGCGGTGCTGGCCTAGTTCACGGCAGGCGGTACTCGGGCAGCGGGACTGGGCTGGTGCGGCGCGGCGCGGCGCGGCGCGGTCCGGTCCGGTGCGGTCCGGTCCGGTGCGGTCCGGTCCGGTGCGGTCCGGTCCGGTGCGGTCCGGTGCGGTCCGGTGCGGTCCGGTCCGGTCCGGTGCGGTGCGGTGCGGTCCGGTGCGGCGCGGTCCGGCGCGGCGCGATGCGGTCCGGTGCGGCGCGATGCGGTGCGGCGCGATGCGGTCCGGTGCGGCGTGGTCCGGCGCGGCGCGCCCACCGCGCCCGCACCGGGTCCGAACAACCTCTTCCGCGCCGCGACCCACGAGGCGACCCTGCGCGGCATGCTCGTCAGCAGCCACTTCGATCTGTTCCCCGAGTGGATCGGCAAGGCCTCGGGGCTGCTCGCCGACGGCACCCTGCGCACCGAGCAGACCGTCGTCGAGGGCATCGAGCAGGCGCCCGACGCCTTCCTCGGTGTGCTGCGCGGCGCCAACACCGGCAAGATGCTCGTCCGCCTGGCAGGGCCGGGCCTCAGCGCTTGAGGCCCACTCCCCCGAACATGGCCACGTCCTCGACGCCCGGCGCCGCCTCCGTGCGCCAGCGGTTGCACGACACCACGCCGGGGTCGAGGAGCTCCAGACCTGCGAAGAACTTGGTCACTTCCTCGGGCGTGCGCTGGGTGAGCTTGGGGGTGCCGTTCTCGTTCCAGAACGCCACCGCCTCGTCCACGTCGGGCATCTCCGGACTCCTGATCGTGTGCGAGAGGACCAGGTGGCTGCCGGCCGGGAGCGCGTCGAGCAGGCGGCGCACGATGCCGTACGCCTCGGAGTCGTCGTCGATGAAGATGACGACCCCGAGCAGCACCAGCCCGACCGGCTTGTCGAAGTCCAGTGTCTTGGCGGCGTGTTCGAGGATCGCGTCCACGTTGCGCAGATCCTCGTCGAGGTAGTCGGTCCTGCCCTCGGGGGCGCTGGTGAGCAGGGCGCGCGCGTGGGTGAGGACCAGCGGGTCGTTGTCCACGTAGACGACACGGGACTCGGGGGCGATCCGCTGGGCGACCTCGTGGGTGTTGTCGGCGGTCGGGAGGCCGGTGCCGATGTCGAGGAACTGCCGGATGCCGCACTCGGACACAAGGTGGCTCACGGCACGCCCGAGGAACTCCCGGTCGGCCAGTGCGTACGCGCCGATGCCGGGGTGCAGCGAGCGGATCTGGTCCCCGGCGGCCTGGTCGACGGGGTAGTTGTCCTTGCCGCCGAGCCAGTAGTTCCAGATCCGGGCCGTGTGAGGCTGCGTGGTGTTGATCCTGCTGTCGGCCATGTCCGCTCCGCCTCCGAGTACGTCGTCCCGATCAACCGGCAGCGTACTAGCGGCATTTCCCCACAGCCCCACCCGTACCTCAGAGAATCACGTGCGGCAGGAACCTCGCGTACTCGTCCGTGATCAGACCCGCCGACTCCCGGATGCCGAGCCCCGCCGCCTCACCCTCGACGACCCACGCGCCGAGCACCACACGGTTGCCGTCGAAGTCGGGCAGCGGAGCCAACTCCTGGTAGCAGTAACCCTCTTCAGCGCGTACGTCGGTTTCGGCCTCGCCCGGCGGATGGACCGTGACTCCGGCGCCCTCGCGGCCGAGGAGCGGCTTGGCGACGTAGCCGCGCCCGGTGGCGAGCTCCCGGGGGCCGTCCAGGTAGGCGGGGAGGAGGTTCGGATGGCCGGGGTACAGCTCCCAAAGCACCGCGAGGAGCGCTTTGTTGGAGAGGAGCATCTTCCAGGCGGGCTCGATCCACAGGGTGGAACCGGTGCCGCCGCCGTTGTCCAGGGTTTCCAGGACGTGCGGGGCGAAGCGGTCGGTGGTCAGCCACTCCCACGGGTAAAGCTTGAAGCAGCTGCGGATGAAGCCGAGCTTCTTGTCGACGAAGCGGCGCGAGAGGCGGTCCCAGCCGATGTCCTCCATCGAGATCGCCTCGGTGTCGAGCCCGGCCTGCTGAGCGGTCTCGCGCAGATACGCGACCGTCATCAGGTCCTCGCCGAGCTCGTCGCCCGCCGAGTGCGCGAAGTACAGCGGGCCGCCGGGCGGAAGCAGCGGGGCCTGCTTCTTCCAGGCGTCGACGAGGCGTTCGTGGAGGGAGTTCCACTGGTCGGCGCCGGGGAAGCACTCCTCCATCCAGAACCACTGGGGGCTCGCGGCCTCGACCAGGGACGTGGGGGTGTCGGCGTTGTACTCCAGCATCTTGGCGGGGCCGCTCGTGCCGTCGTAGCGCAGGTCGAACCGGCCGTAGAGGGAGGGCAGTTCGGCTCGGCGGCGCCAGGCCTCGGTGACCGCGTCGGCCACTCGGGGGTCCGTGATGCCGAGGTCCGCGAGGCGGTCGTGCGTGACGATGTGCTCGGCCGCCGCGAGGCACATCGCGTGCAGCTCCTCGACGACTTCTTCGAGGGCTTCCACCTCGGGCAGCGAGAAGACGTAGCAGGCGGACTCGTCCCAGTAGGGGCGCAGCGAGTCGTCGGGGTAGCGGGTGAGGGGGTAGATGAGCCCCTGGTCCTCGACGGTCTGCTGCCAGCCGGGGCGGGGGGTGAGGGTGCGGCGTTCCATGACCTCGGGTCTTCTCGTCAGGCCTTGTCGGGGCTAGGGGCGCACGGCCGGGTCAGCCGCCGCCGCTGCCCGAGCAGCCGAAGCCGTCGCGGTCCACTGCCTCGCTGCGGCTGAAGGTGCCGTCGTCGGCGTGGCGGCCGTCGATGTCGGCGTCGTAGTACCAGTCGGCCTCCATGCGGCCGGACTTGCCGGTGCCGTAGGAACTGCCGCCGGATGAGCGGCCCTTGCCGTACGAGGACGAGGAACCCGAGGACGAGCCGCTCTTGCAGTTCTTGTCGGCGACGATTTTGTAGCCGCTGAGGTAGTCGTAGCTGTCGCGGTCCACGCACCGCCTGTC
This sequence comes from Streptomyces sp. NPDC057302, assembly GCF_042667685.1. Taxonomy (NCBI): domain Bacteria; kingdom Bacillati; phylum Actinomycetota; class Actinomycetes; order Kitasatosporales; family Streptomycetaceae; genus Streptomyces; species Streptomyces sp. NPDC057302. The sequence continues at coordinate 55,744 of NZ_JBHUZJ010000059.1, forward strand.
CGGTTCCGAGCCGCAGGAGGTCAGGGCCGCCGCGAGGACGCCCATTCCGCCGAGTACGACCGTGCTGGAACGCAGCCTTCGCCGCTGCGGTCCCTGGTCCTTCGCCTTCTGTGCCGACTCCTGGGCCGTCTTCTGAACCGTCTTCTGGGCCTGCTCCGCCGCCATCTGCCGTACCGCTCCCCGTTGTCGTACATGCGTCAATACGTGACCGGCGCTCAGCGTAGGTAAGGGCCCGTCCGCCATGCCAACCGGCTCAGCCGAATCCCTCTCCTCTAAAGTCACTTCGTGTCTCTTGGGATGATTTGCGCACTCGGTTCAGCGGTCTGCTTCGGCACGGCCTCCGTCTTCCAGGCCGTCGCCGCGCGCGCCACGGCGCCGGGGACCGGGTCCGGGGTCGATCCCGCGCTGCTGCTGCGCGCGGTGAAGCAGTGGCGGTACGTGGTGGGGCTCGGGCTCGACGGGCTCGGGTTCCTGCTGCAGATCGTGGCGCTGCGTTCCATCCCGATCTACGCCGTCGGGGCGGCGCTCGCCGCGAGCCTCGCCGTCACGGCGGTGGTGGCCTCGCGGATGCTGCGGGTGCGGTTGAGCGGGGTGGAGTGGGGGGCCGTGGGGGTGGTGTGCGCGGGGCTCGCAATGCTGGGGCTCGCGTCGGGGGACGAGGGCGAGGGCGTCGGGTCGACGACTCTGCGGTACGTGATGCTGGGCGTGGCGGTGGGGGTGCTCGCGCTGGGGGCCGTGGCGGGGCGGTTGCCCGGACGGGGGCGGGCGCTGGCCCTGGGGCTGGGGGCGGGGTGCGGGTTCGGGGTGGTGGAGGTGGCCGTGCGGCTGATCGACGATGTCTCGCCAGGGGCGCTTGTGGCCAATCCGGCGGCTTATGCGCTGTTGGTGGGCGGGGGTGCGGCGTTCTTGTTGCTCACGTCCGCCTTGCAGCGGGGGTCGGTGACGACCGCTACCGCGGGGATGGTGATCGGGGAGACGATCGGGCCCGCGGTGGTGGGGGTGGTGTGGCTGGGGGATCGGACTCGGGGCGGGATGGAGTGGTTGGCCGTGCTTGGGTTCGTGGTTGCTGTGGTGGGGGCGTTGGCGTTGGCGCGGTTCGGCGAGGCGCCGGCTCCTGCGGAGGGCGCGCCGGTGGAGGGGGCTCGGTAGGGCTGTCCCTGCGGGGCTCTCCCCGATCCGGCCCCCCCTTCCCGAAACCGAGGGGCTCCGCCCCCTGGACCTCCTTACAGGCTGGCCCCCCCTACAAGATGTCCTCGAACGCTGGACGGGCTGACACTCTCAGCCCTACGGCAGCACCCTGCACAGCGCATCCAGCGCCCCCGCCCACGCATGCTCCGCCGGCGTCCCGTACCCCACCACCAGCGCGTCCCGCTCCGGTACCCGTGCCGCGGGGTGCCGGAAGCTTGCCAGGCCCTGGACCGCCAGGCGTTGCCAGCTCGCCGCCTGGACCACCGAGCGTTCCGTGCCCGGCGGCAGTTCGAGGACCGCGTGCAGGCCCGCGGCGATCCCCGTGGCCCGTACCTCAGGCGCCCTCTCCGCGAGGGCGGCGACCAGTTGGTCCCGGCGGCGCCGGTAGCGGAGGCGGGCGCCCCGCACATGGCGGTCGTACGCACCCGACGTGATGAACTCCGCGAGCGTCAGCTGATCCAGCGCTCCGCAGGCCCACTCCGCTCCCCCCTTCGCCTCGATGACCTCGGCGGCGATCGGCTCCGGAAGGACCATCCAGCCGAGCCGGAGGCCGGGGGCCAGGGACTTGCTGGCCGTGCCGAGGTAGACCACGCGGTCCGGATCGAGGCCCTGGAGCGCGCCCACCGGCTGCCGGTCGTAGCGGAACTCCCCGTCGTAGTCGTCCTCCAGGATCAGCCCGCCCTCGCGCCGCGCCCAGTCGACGGCCGCCGCACGCCGGTCGGGGTGCAGCGGATCCCCCAGCGGGAACTGGTGCGCGGGCGTCAGCAGCACCCCCCTAGCCGCACCCGAGCGCGGCGCCAGACCGGCCGTGGACGTGCCCAGCTCGTCGAACGGCAGCGGGCGCGTCCGCAGCCCCGCCCGCTTCAGGAGATTCCAGTGCACGTCCAGGCCGTACGGCTCCACCGTCATCTCCCGCAGGCCGCGCGCCCGCAGCACACCGCCCAGCAGCATCAGGCCCTGCGCGAAACCGGCGCAGACGACGATGCGGTCCGGGTCCGCGTGCACGCCCCGCGCGCGGGCGAGGTAGTCGGCGAGGGCGGTGCGCAGCTCGATGCGGCCGCGTGGGTCGCCGTAGCCGAGCGCGTCGTTCGGGGCGGTGGCCATCGACCGGCGCGCGGCCTTGAGCCAGGCGGCGCGCGGGAAGGAGGAGAGGTCGGGGGTGCCCGGCATCAGGTCGTACGTCGGACCGCCCGCGGCCCTGCGGCGCGGCGCAGGTCCGGCGGGGCGCGACACCGTGCGTTCGGCCACCCGGGTGCCCGAGCCCTGGCGTGCGGTGAGCCAGCCCTCGGCGACGAGGTCCGCGTACGCGTCGGCGACGGTGTTGCGGGCGATGCCCAGGTCGACGGCGAGGGAGCGGGACGAGGGCAGGCGGGTGCCGGGGGCGAGCCTGCCGCCGCGCACCGCTGCGCGCAGGGCGTCCGTGAGGCCCTTGCGCACGCCTGAGTGCGTCGCCTCGTCGCCCGTCTCCAGGTGGAGGTCCACGCCCAAAGTGGCCCAGGAATCTTCCATGGGAATGGACCATACCTGTGGGCTACTCCGGTCGTACGGTCGATGGCATGACGACGAATGAAACCCCCCAGGCGCAGTCCGCACAGACTCGGGCCAAGGAATACGTCCACGAGCACACGCCCCGCCTCGACTGGCACCAGCACGCCCCCGAGGTCTTCAAGGCGATGATCCGGCTCGACGCCGCCGCCCGTAAGGGCGTCGACCCGGTGATCCTGGAGCTCGTCAAGATCCGCGCGTCGCAGCTCAACCACTGCGCGCTCTGCGTCGACATGCACAGCAAGGACGCCCTCGCCGCGGGCGAGAGCGTCGAGCGGATCATCCAGCTCAGCGCGTGGGAGGAGTCGCAGCACTTCTACACGGCGAAGGAGGTCGCGGCGATCGAGCTGGCCGAGGCGATCACCGTCCTGACGGACGGCTTCGTGCCGGACGCGGTGTACGAGAAGGCCGCGGCCCTCTTCGACGAGCAGGAGCTGACCCAGCTCATCGCCGCGATCACGGTGATCAACGCGTGGAACCGCTTCGGCGTCTCGACCCGCCAGGTGCCGGGCCACTACAAGGCGGGGGAACACAAGTGAGTGCCCGTACGACCCAGCTGGACAAGGGTGTGGGGACCGCGCTGGCAGGCATGAGCGCCGCCGCGAAGAGGGGGCTCGGCGATCCCGTGCTCGCCGAGCTCGTGATGATCCGGGCCTCGCAGATCAACGCCTGCGCCTTCTGCCTCGACATGCATGTGGACATCGCCGTACGGAACGGCGAGACGACGAAGCGGATCGCGCTCCTCAATGCGTGGGCGGAGGCGGGCGAGCTCTTCAGCGAGCGCGAGCGGGCCGCTCTCGCGCTGACGGAGGCGGTGACCGTCCTGACGGACGGGTTCGTCCCGGACGAGGCGTACGAGACGGCGGCCAAGCACTTCGGCGAGGCCGAACTCGCCCATCTCATCGGGGTGATCACCGTCATCAACAGCTGGAACCGGCTGATGGTCAGCCGTCGTATCGAACCGGGTGGGTACACGCCATGAGCCTCGTGGACGACTTCCGCGCCCTGCACCACGGGCGCGCGCCCGGTGACCCGCTCGTCCTGCCGGGGCCCTGGGACGCGGTCAGCGCCCGGGTCTTCGAGGAGGCCGGTTTCCCGGCCCTCGCCACGCCGAGCGCGGGGGTCGCGGCGTCGCTGGGGTACGCGGACGGTGACGTGCCCGCGGACGAGATGTTCGCGGCGGTGGCCCGGATCGTGCGGTCGGTCTCGGGGTCGGTGGCGGTGAGCGCGGACATCGAGGGCGGCTACGGGCTTGCGCCCGAGGAGCTGGTGGAGCGGCTCCTGGAGACGGGCGCGGTCGGCTGCAACCTGGAGGACTCGGACCCCTCGGGTCAGGACGGCCTGAAGGATCCGCGCGAGCAGGCGGACTGGCTGGCGGAGGTGCGGGCCGCCGCGGGCGACAGGCTGTTCGTCAACGCGCGCGTGGACACGTTCATCCGGGGTGTCGCCGATCCCGCGCGGGCCGTGGAGCGGGCCCGGCTGTATGTGGCGGCGGGCGCCGACTGCGTCTACCCGATCTTCGCGCCGCCCGAGGCGCTGCCCCAGCTGCGGGCGGGCATCGAAGGCCCCGTCAACGTGGGCGCGAAGCCGGACGGCGCCCCGTCCCCGCGGGAGCTGGGCGAACTGGGCGCCACCCGGATCACGTTCGGTCCGGGCCTGCTGACGCGCGCGACGGAGGCCCTGCGGGAGATCGCCGGGCAGCTGAAGTAGGCGCCGTACGGACCCGCCTGGACGGCATGCACGCGACGGTGCCGGGTGCCCTCATGTGAGGG
>NZ_JBHUZJ010000060.1:0-60154 GCF_042667685.1 Streptomyces sp. NPDC057302
GATGGTTCACCGGCGGCCCGGGTGAACCATCCGCGGACGGGCGCCGTAGGTCCCGTCAGTGGCACGGGAGCCGCCGGGTGCGGCTGCCGAGCCCCCATTCACGCTGGCTGGAGGACGTTTTCGTGTCGTTGATGTTGACCGTGGTCGAGGAAGGCGGTGACGCGTTCGACGTCCATCTCGACGCCGACCCCGACACGCCCGTGAGCGCTGTCGCCCAGGCGCTGGGCGGGGCGGGAGGCGTCCACCTGCCTCCGGAGGGCCTTGGCCTCTACGCCGACGGGCGGCTGCTGCCCGCCGACCTGCGGCTGCGGGACGCACCCCTCCACCACGCGGCCATCGTGGGCCTCGGCCGCCCCGCGGGCACCGCCTCGGCCGAACCCGCCGGTCTGGTCGAGGTCCGCACGGTCGGCGGGACCGGCGCGGGCACCGTGCACCGGCTCGACATGGGCGAGTACCGGATCGGTCTCGCCCACGACGGATCCGCCCAGGTGCTGCGCGCCGTGCCGGACCGCCCCTTCGCCGTCCTCGCGGTGGGCCCCGGCGGACGCTGCCGCATCGCGCCCGACCCCTCCGCGCCGGGCGGCGGCACCCTGCAACTGGACCGCGAGGACCTCACCGAGGCGACCGCCTGGCAGGCCGGCGCGCAGCTCCTCGCCGGCGAGTGCCTGCTCGAACTCGCCCTGCCGCAGAAGCCGGACGCGGCCGTGCAGCCCTCCGAGGACGGCACCGGCTGGGACTACAACCGGCCGCCGCGGCTGCGTCCCGCCGAGAACGCCACCCGCTTCACCCTGCCGTCCCCGCCCGCACCGCCCGCCGCCCGGCCCCTCCCGTGGATCACCGCGCTGGCCCCGCTGGTGATGGCGGGGGCCGGGGCGCTGATCTTCGGCCGCATGACGATGCTGCTGTTCGGGCTGCTCTCCCCGGTCGCGATCCTCGGCAACTACCTGATGAGCCGGCGCACCGGGCGCCAGACCCACTCCGGCAGCGTCGCCGCCTACGAGGAGAAGAAGGCGCGCATCGAGGGCGACGCGGCGAAGGCCCTGGCGGCCGAACGCACCGCCCGGCGCAGCGGCTTCCCCGACCCGGCCGAGGTCGTCCTGACCGCCGTCGGCCCCCGGCGCCGCCTGTGGGAACGCCGCACCTCCGACGCGGACTTCCTCGAACTGCGCGTCGGGACCGCCGACATGGACTCCGACGTGGTGCTCCAGGACCCCACGAAGGACGAGCACCGCCGCGAGGACCCCTGGACCGCGTACGACGTCCCGGTGACCGTTCCGCTGCGGGAGCACGACGTCCTGGGCATCGCGGGCGAAGGCCCGGCCGCACGAGCCGTGGCCCGCTGGGCGGTCGCCCAGGCCGCCGTCCTGCACAGCCCCCGCGACCTCCAGATCCACCTCCTGACGACCGGCGAACAGGGCCGCGACGGCTGGTCCTGGCTGCGCTGGCTGCCGCACGTGCGCAAGAAGTCAGGCGACACCCCGGCCAGCATCGGATACGGAACGGAGACCTGCGCCCGGCGGGTCGCCGAACTCACCGCGCTGATCGTCGAACGCGCCGGACGCCAGGACCGGCGCAGCCGTCCCGCGGGCCCCGACGTGCTCGTCATCCTCGACGGCGCCCGCAGGCTGCGTTCGCTGCCCGGCGTGGCGCAGATCCTGCGCGACGGACCGGCCGTCGGCGTCCGCGCGGTCTGCCTGGACGCCCAGGAGCGCCTGCTCCCCGAGGAATGCCAGGCCGTCGTCGCCGAGGAGCCCGGCGGGACCGTACGGGTGGGACGCTCCGGGCGGGGCACCGTCGGGGGCATCCGGCCCGACGCGGTCTCCCTGGACTGGTGCCGTTCCCTTGCCCGCGCGATGGGCCCGCTGCGGGACCCGGGCGGCGCCGACGAGGAAGCCGCGGTGCTCCCCGGCTCCGCGCGGCTGCTCGACGTGCTCGCCCTCGACCCGCCGCAAGCCGCGGCTATCCGGGCGCGCTGGACGGCCGGGGGCCGCTCGACCCGGGCGGCCGTCGGCGTGTCCCTGGACGGCCCCTTCCACCTGGACCTGAAGCGTGACGGCCCGCACGGTCTCGTCGCGGGCACCACAGGATCCGGCAAGTCCGAACTCCTCCAGACGCTGGTCGCCTCGCTCGCCGTGGCCAACCGCCCGGACGCCATGACGTTCGTCCTGGTCGACTACAAGGGCGGCTCGGCGTTCAAGGACTGCGTGGACCTGCCGCACACCGTCGGCATGGTCACCGACCTCGACGCCCACCTCGTCGAGCGGGCCCTGGTCTCCCTCACGGCGGAACTCACCCGGCGCGAGCACATCCTCGCCGCGGCGGGAGCCAAGGACATCGAGGACTACGTCGAACTCCTCGAACGCGACCCGGCGGGCCACGCGCCGATGCCCCGGCTGCTCATCGTCATCGACGAGTTCGCCTCGATGGTGCGCGACCTGCCGGACTTCGTGAAGGGCCTGGTCAACATCGCCCAGCGGGGCCGCAGCCTCGGCATCCACCTGATCCTCGCGACACAGCGCCCCAGCGGCGTCGTCTCCTCCGAGATCCGCGCCAACACCAACCTGCGCATCGCGCTGCGCGTGACGGACGCGGGCGAGAGCCAGGACGTCCTCAACTCCGCCGAAGCCGCCGGAATCTCGCAGGGCACCCCGGGACGCGCCTACGTACGCCTGGGCCAGAACTCCCTGGTGCCCTTCCAGTCCGGACGCGTCGGTGGCCGCAGGCCCGGCGCCGCCGCGACCTCGCTGCCCGCGCCCTGGGCGGTGAGCGTCGGCTGGGAACGCCTCGGCGAGCCGCTCCCGGCCCGGCCCCGCGGCGCGGCCGTACCCGCCGAGGTGGAGACCGACCTCACCGGGCTCGTCACGGCGATCCGCGCGGCGGACCGGGAGATGGGCATCCCCGCGCAGCACAGCCCCTGGCTGCCGCCGCTGCCCGAGGTCCTGGTCACCGGCGAACTGCCGCCGCCCCCGGCCTCGGACTACGACCTCGCACCGGTCGCGTACGGAGTGGTGGACCTGCCCGCGCAACAGGCGAGGCTGCCCCTGGTCATCGACCCGGCGACGCTCGGGCACCTGCACATCATCGGCTCGCCCCGGCAGGGCAGGTCGCAGACGCTGCGCACCATCGCGGGCACCATGGCCCTCGCCCATTCCACGGACCAACTGCACATGTACGGCATCGACTGCGGCAACGGCGCGCTGCTGCCCATCGAGGGTCTTCCGCACTGCGGGGCCATCACCCAGCGCACCCAGCCCGACCGGGTGGCCCGGCTGCTCGCCCGCCTCACCGCAGAGCTGACCCGGCGTCAGGAGATGCTCGCCGCCCGCGGCAGCGCCGACCTGCCGGAGCTCCGCCGCGCGCTGCCCGAGGCCGAACGGCCGCCGCACATCCTGCTGTTCATCGACCGGTGGGAGGTCTTCGACAAGCAGCTCGGCGAGTACGACTCGGGGAATCTGCTGAACTCCGTGCTCAACCTGCTCCGGGACGGCGCGAGCGTCGGCATCCACCTGGTGATGACCGGCGACCGGGCGCTGTTCTCCAGCCGGGTCAACGGCTCCACCGAGGACAAGCTCGTACTGAAGCTGAACGAGAAGTCCGAGTACGGGATGATCGGCATCACCCAGCGCAACGTGCCCGACGAGATCCCGCCCGGCCGCGCCTTCCGAGCCGCCGACAAGGCGGAGGTACAGATCGCGCTCCTCACGGAGAACCCCGAGGGCCAGGCGCAGGCCGGGGCGCTCCAGCGGATCGCCGAGCACTGCCGCGAGCGAGCCACCCAACTCCTCAACGTCACACGGCCGTTCCGTGTCGACACCCTGCCGGACCGGCTCACCTGGGAGGAGGCGGCGGGCTACGTGCCGCAGCCGCTGCCGTCCGCACGCTGGGCCCTGGCCGGTGTCGGCGGCGACGAACTCACCGCGTCAGGCCCGGACTTCACCGTCACGTCGACCTTCCTCGTGGCGGGTCCCGCCCGCTCCGGACGCAGCACCGTCCTGGCGACGCTGGCGCTCTCGCTCCTCGCGGCCGGAACGCCCGTCGTCATCGGCGCGCCCGCCAGGTCGCCGCTGCGTCAACTCGCGGGAAGGGAGGGGGTTCTCGCGGTCTTCGACGAGTCCGACATCGACCCGGCCACCCTTGAGGAGGCGCTCGCGTCCTCGCCGCAGGGAGCCGTGGTGATCCTGGACGACGCCGACCTCCTCCTGAAGACGAAGGCCGAACCCGTCCTCACCCAGATCGCCAAGTCAGGCGCCGAGAACGGCCGGGGCCTGGTCATCGCCGGACAGACCGACCGGCTCTCCTCCGGCTTCTCCGGCTGGCACACCGAGGCCCGCCGCAACCGGTGCGGCCTGCTCCTGAAGCCGCAGAACATGAGCGACGGCGAACTGATCGGCGTCAAGGTGCCCCGCAGCCGCCTGGGCGCGACCCGGCCGGGGCGGGCGATCCTGCACCTGGGGGACGGGGTGCTGCGTACCGTTCAGGTGCCGGAGACGGTGATCGTGTCGCCGTCGGCCGGGAGCTGAAATCCCGCAAGGTCCCACGAAACTTCGTGGGACCTTGCGGGAGCCGGCCCAAGGCCCAAGGCCCAAGGCCCAAGGCCCAAGGCCCAAAGCCCAAAGCCCAAAGCCCAAAGCCCAGAGGCCAGGGATCAGGTGGAGCCCTCCACATAGCTGGAGTCGTGCACGGTCGTGCCCGTCGTGCCCTTGGGGACGGCGCCGTTGATCGCCCAGGCGAAACCGGCGAGGCCGACGGCGTTGTTGCCCTGGTCGATCCACGCCCCCGCCTTCGTCCAGATGTTGGTGACCCCCGGCAGCTGCTTCAGGACGTCCGGTGTCTTCAGCAGGCTGCCCGGGATGTTCTTCATCAGGTTCGCGACCAGGTCACCCGGCTTCTTGAACCCGGAGAACGACTTGAAGGCGGGGACCACGCTCTTGACGTTGATCTGGATCGCCTTGAGGTCGTTCGTGACGGTCTTGAGGGTGTTCGCGATCCCGCCCAGATTGGCGATCTTGATCAGGCCGACGCCGCCGAGCACGAGGCCCAGACCGCTCAGGACCATGTCGAGCACATCCCACTCGCCCGACTCGATGCTGTCGACGATGTTCATGATGAAGGGGACGGCGGCGGTGACCAGACTGGCGATCGTCAGGATGAGCCCGAGGCCCTGCAAGCCGGGGATGAGCATGGCGATGATGCCCAGGGCGGCGCTGATGAAGCCGAGCACCTTCTTGAAGATGTCCTTGATCTTCTCCCACAGGCTCTTGCCCGGGACCGCCTCGCTCGTCGCGTCGTCCAGGGCGCGGGCCGCCGTCGACGCGTCCGTCTCGCGCAACTCCCGCGCGTCCTCGGCGAGCATCCGGGCGGCGTCGAGATCCCCCTGGGCGCTGTCGGCGTCCCCCTGGGCCGCGGATTGATCACCACGGGCGCCCTCCATGGCCTGCCGCGCGCTGCGCCGGGCCGCCTCGTCGTCCGGCGGGGGAGGGGCCGCCGCGTCCAGGCCGCTGATCACGGACCCCGCCGCGGCGGCGGCATCGGTGGCCCGCTCAAGACGCTCCTTGGCGTCCCGCCCCTCGACCAGGGCGTTGTCGGCCTTGCGCTGGTGGTCTCCCAGTTGGTCGGCGTACGTGTCCAGGGCGCGGGCGGCCTTGTCGTACGAACTGTGCAGCTTGTCCACCTGATGGGCCAGGTCGCCGAGCTTGTCCCGGAGTTTCTCCATGGCCTTGCCCTCGCCGAGCTGGCTGTTCTTCAGGCCGCTGACGACGGGGAGCGCCTGGTCCGCGTCGTCGGCGACGGACCGGTACTGGCCCGCGAGCTTGCCGAGCATCTCCGCGTCGCCCGGCGTCGGGTCGTCCGAGAACCCGAAGACCGTCTCCCAGTCGGACACCGCTGGCCGCGCCATTGCCGCGCCCTCACTTTCCGTTCTCGTACGTGCGCTTGTCCTTGATCTCCACGAAGCGCAGCGTCCCCGCGATGGCGTCGAACACCTCGAAGAACTGGTCCTTGAGCTCCACGTTGGGCGTGGAGCTGGAGACCAGCAGATACTCCCGGCGGTCCGGGATCGGGAACAGCGTGTGCAGCAGGGCGGTGCGCACCGGCGTGCCCTTGTGGTCGATGTCCTCGACCGAGGCGATCCGCCCGACGGGACCGACGCCGGGAAGCTCAAGGAGCTCCACCTCGCGCGGCGGATACCCGCTGCTCTGCGGCGCCCCGGCCTGCATGCCCGCCCCGAAGAGGACCTCGGCCAGATCCGCCGACTGGTCCTCCGGCACAGGCATCCGCAGCACGACGGACGTGGCGCTGAGCATCGCGTCCCCGCCGGGGAACCTGACCATCCCCGCTGCCTGGAGCGCCCCCCGGGAGTAGGCCTCGCGGGCGGTCCTACGGGTGTCGCGGATCAGGCCGTCGAGCCGCTCGCGGGAGAGTTGCGGAAACCCCTTCGCCTGGTGCTCGATACGGCGGCGGATGGACGCGTCCCGACTGCTCGGGTCGAGGTCCAGATACCACCAGGAGCCGGGGTAGCGCAGCTTGTAGTGCGCGGGCGCCCCGGTGGCCCGGTCCGTGACCGGTTGCGTCATGACGCGTGTGTCCCTTCTTGCCGCAGGCGCTGCCTAATGGCTTCGCCCGCAGGCGCTGCTACTGGCTTCGCCCGCAGGTGCTCGTCAGCCCTTCTTGGAGTCGTCGAGCGCCTTGCCGGTCTCGTCGTCCGTCTGTGTGAAGGCGTCGGAGATCTTCTTGGTGTTCTCGGAGAACACCTTCACGTTGTCCTGCACCTTCTCGTGGCCCTTGCCCCACGCGTCGTCGAAGTCCGCGAGGGAGTCGGCGAGCGTCGAATCGCCCACGTCGCCCTTCGACCCGACGTCGCTGAGCCGAGCGGTGTCGTTGATCCGCTCCCCGATGTCCTCAAGTGACTTGACGGTCTCGTTCAGGTCCTCGAGGGGAACGCTGATGCGCGTCATCGGCTCCTCCTCTCCCCGCCGACCGGTCCCGCCGCGTATGGGCGGGACCGGTCGGACACGAGGGCACGTCAGCCGACGGAGTTGGCCGTCTGGTCGTCGGTGTCGACGAACGCGTCGGCGACCTGCTTGATGAACTCGCTGACGCCCTGCAGCCCCTCGATCGCCTTGTCGGTGCCGTTCTTGTACTCCTCCCAGAACGGACGGAACTTGGTCTCGGAACCCGGCGTCGCATAGGCCGCCTCGACCATCTCGTCCATCTTGGTGCCGGCCTCGTGGAGGCTCTGCTGCATCAGTTCCTTCTGGTTCTGCAGCCAGGTCGACGCCTCCCGCATCTCGTCCGGGCTGATGTTGATGTTGCCGCCGGCCATGTCGCATCCTTCTCTCGTCTCGAGTCGCCGCGGTCACTGATCCGCGCACACCGGGCTGTACGGGGCATTCGGCGGGACGGTTCATGCCTGTTGCGGAACGGTGACGAAACGGGCGGTGTAAGAGGTGACCAGCGGGTTTGGCGGCAGGCAGGCAGGCAGGCAGGCAGACGGGCAGGCAGGCGGGTCGGCCCTAGAGCCAGTCGCGCCGCTTGAAGATGAAGTACAGGCTGACGCAGACCACGGCCATCAGCAGGATCGCGAACGGGTACCCGGCGGCCCACTGCAGCTCGGGCATCGTCTCGAAGTTCATCCCGTAGATCGTTCCGACCAGCGTGGGCGCGAACAGAATCGCCGCCCATGACGAGATCTTCTTGATCTCCTCGTTCTGCTCGAACCCCGCCTCCGCCAGCGCCCGCATCTCCGCGTTCTGCTGCTGGGTGACGAGCGTGGAGTTGACCGTGAGGATGTCGGCGAGGGCCTGGCGGAAGCCGTCGACGCGTTCGCTGGTGTGCGTGACGTGGTCGGCTACGTCACGCAGGTAGCGCTGGAGTTCCTCGTCGGTGCGGTACTTGGCGAAGCCTGCCATCAGGGAGTGCAGCATGGCCACCAGGGGGCGGGTCGCGCGCTGGAACTCGACCATTTCGCGGGAGAGTTCGTAGATGCGGCGGGAGACCGCCGGGTCGCCGCTGAAGACCTCGGTCTCGATCTCGTCGATGTCATTCTGGACGCCGGCGACGACCGGGGCGTACCCGTCGACCACCGCGTCCAGGATCGCGTACAGGACCGCCTCCGGGCCGAGCTTGAGGAGCTCCGGGCTCTCCTCCATGCGGCGACGTACGGCGGTCAGGTCCGGGGCGGCTCCATGGCGCACCGTGATGACGAAGTCGGGGCCCACGAACACGTGCAGCTCGCCGAAGTCGACTTCTTCCGATGCGTCCAGGTAGCGGGCCGCACGCAGGACGACGAAGAGAGTCTCCCCGTACCGCTCCAGCTTCGGCCGCTGGTGGGCCTCCAGCGCATCCTCCACGGCGAGCTCGTGCAGGTCGAACTCGGCGGCCAGCGACAGCAGTTCGGCCTCCGTCGGCCGGGCGAGGCCGATCCACGCCATGCCGTCACGTTGCTCGCGCAGCTCCCGGAAGGTGTCGGCGAGGGAGGCGGGCGTCGCGACGCGGACCCCGTCCCGGTACAGCGCGGCCTGTACGACGCTTGCGGCGTCCGCCGGTGCGGGGGAGGGGGAGTCGGGCGCCGCCCCGGGGTTGGCGGAGTCCCCGTTCCCCGCGGCCGAAGCGGCGGCCTTGGCCGGGGCGGTGCGCCGCCAGCCGTGCCTCTTCGCGCTCGGTACGGGCCGGGCCCGGCGCTCCGCCATGCTGGCTGCCTCCGTTGTCAGACGGTGTCAGGTGATGTCAGGTGATGTCAGGGGGTGTCAAGGGGGTGTCGAACGTGCGTCTCGACGGCTTTGACGGCTTCGACGCAGGATATACGTCCCAAAAGTCGCGAGCGCGGCACCATCTCGACGCGCTTGCGGACAGCCGATGTCCGCAAGTCCCGCTAGCGTGCGGAGCATGACGAAGACACGGGGAAGCGGCCCCACAGCCCCACATCCCCACCCCACCCCCGTACTGACCCCCCGTGCCCTCAACCGCGCCACCCTCGCCCGTCAACTCCTCCTGCGCCGCTCGGCCGACCTCTCCGCCGAGCAGGCCGTCGCTCACCTCCTCGGGCTTCAGGCGCAGAACGTGAAGCCGCCCTACTACGCGCTCGCCGCCCGCCTCGAAGGGTTCGACCCCGAGGAGATGTCCGGGCTGCTGGCCGCGCGGGCCCTCGTACGCATCGTCACCATGCGCTCCACCATCCACCTGCACACCGCCGACGACGCCCTCACCCTGCGCCCGCTCGTGCAGGCCGCGCGCGACCGGGAGCTGCACGCCTTCCGCAAGGGGCTGACCGGCGTCGACCTGGGAGAACTCGCCTCGCTCGCGCGTGTCGCCGTCGAGGAGGAGCCGCGGACCATGAAGCAGCTGCGGGAGATCCTGCTGCCCCGCTGGCCCGACGCCGACCCGCAGTCGCTCGCCGTCGCCGCCCGCTGTTCGCTGCCGCTGGTCCAGGTCACCCCGCGTGGACTGTGGCGGCAGAGCGGGCAGGTCGCGCTCACCACCGCCGAGCACTGGATCGGCCGCCCGAGCGAGCCGGTGCCCACCCCGGACGCCACCGTCCTGCGCTACCTCGCCGCCTTCGGGCCCGCCTCCGTCAAGGACATGCAGACCTGGGCCGGCCTGACGCGCCTGCGGGAGGCCTTCGAACGGCTGCGGCCCCACCTGCGTACGTTCCGCGACGAGAGCGGCGTCGAGCTCTTCGACCTCCCCGACGCGCCCCGCCCCGACGCGGACACCCCGGCCCCGGCGCGCCTCCTGCCCGAGTTCGACAACCTCCTCCTCTCGCACGCCGACCGCAGCCGGGTCGTGCCGCCGGAGTACAAGGGACGCACCTGGAAAGGGAACCTCGCCCACAACGTCTTCCTGATCGACGGCTTCCTTGCGGGCGTGTGGCGCGTCGAGGAGGGGGTGGGCGAGGGCAAGGACTCCGCCGTCCTCACCATCGAACCGTTCGGCACCCTGACCAAGGCCCAGCGCCGCGAACTGACCGATGAGGCCGAGAGGTTGCTGCGCGGCCCGATGATCCAGGCCGCCACGTCGTACGACGTCCGCTTCGGCACCGTCATCGAGCGTTGATCTGAGGCAGGTCTGGGAGACGGGCCTGCGAGGCAGGTCTCAGAGGCAGCCTGGGAGGCAGGTCTCAGAGGCAGGCCTCAGATCAGCTCTCCCCCCACGCCCACATCCCGACGGCTCAGTCCGCCCGGCCCGTGGCCGCGACAGTCACCCCGAGCCCGATCATCGTGACGCCCCCGGCCCCGCCGATCAGCGAAAGGCGCCGCTCGGAGCGTGCGAACCAGGAGCGGGCCGCGGACGCCGTCAGCCCCCACAGGGTGTCCGTGACAAGGCCGATGCCGATCGGTACGAGCCCGAGGACCAGCATCTGCGCGGGCAGATGACCCGCCGAGTGGTCGACGAACTGGGGCAGCACCGCCGCGAAGAACACGATGCCCTTCGGGTTCGTCACGCCGACGAGCGCGCCGTCCAGGACCGTACGCAGATCGCTGCGCCCCTCACCGGGGGAGGCCGTTCCCATGGACGTGGCCCGCATCTCCTTGCGGTGCCGGAAGGCCTGCACGCCGAGGAAAACCAGATACGCGGCGCCCGCCAGCTTCACCACCATGAACACCGCGGCCGACCGCTCGACGAGCGAGCCGACGCCGAACGCCACCGCGACGACCAGGACGTACGACCCCAGGAGATTGCCGAGTGCCGTCGCCACGGCAGTGCGGCGGCCGTGGGCCAGGGCCCGGCCGATCACGAACAGGACGCTCGGCCCCGGAATCACGATCACCAGCAGGGACATCGCCGCGAAAGCCAGAAAACGGTCCGTGGACACCATGTCCGTCACCCCCTCCGCGGCCCACCTGATCCGCAGTCGTAGTAGCCGTAGCCCTAGCCCTAGCAGGCGCCGTCGCAGTCTCAGGCGCCGCGCCTCGTAATGTACTCACGGCAGCAGTCCCGCCCTCCGCGCCGCCACCACCGCCTCCAGCCGCGTGTGCGCCCCCAACTTCCGCATGGCCGCCCGCAGATACCCCTTCACCGTCTCGGGCCGCAGCCCGAGCCGTTCCGCCGCCACCGCGTTCGTCGCGCCCCCGGCCACGCACGCCAGGACGTCCACCTCGCGCGGCGCGAGGGACACCGACCGCTCGCGTCCCTGCGGCACCGTGGCCGCTGAAGCCAACCGGCCGCACACCGCCAGGATTTCCGCCCGCAGTGCCGGATCGGTGATCCGTGGGGCAAGACCCCGTAGCGCGCCGTGCGCCTCGCGGACCTGCTCCCAGGCGGGCCCGGCGCCCGCCTGCGGCTCCCGCGCCGCCACGAGGAGTTCGTGTACCTCGTCCCGTACGACAAGGGCCTGCTCCACGTCCCGCGCCGCCGCCACCGCCGCCGACAGCGTGCGGTCACCCAGCGGCTGGGCCGAGCGCAGGGCCCCGTACAGAACGCCCCGCACCCTGCGCCGTACCACCACCGGCACCGCCAGCACCGAGCGCAGACCCTCCGCGGCCACGGCGCTGTCGTACTCATGGCTGATGTGGCGCGAGTCGTGGTAATCCGTGACCGCGCAAGGACGCGAGAGCGCGACCGCCTTGCCGCCGAGGCCGTTCCCCGACGACACCGCGAGCCCGCACAGCGCACGCGTCCCCGTGCCCGTCAGCTCGCCGATCCGCATCACCCGCCCCTGCCCCTCCACGAGGCCCCCGAAGGCCACCGGCAGCCCCGTGCCGCGCCGCAGCCGCAGCAGCGCGGCCCGCAACTCGACCGCCTCGCCTCCGTCAGCCGTCACGCGCACGACCCTTCACTCCGAGCACTCCGTACCGGGCGTCGCTCCGATCACTTCGGGACACCCCCGTCCGGGGGTGGTGAGCCCCGCACCACGAATTACACGATGTTACGTAGCGTCCAGCAATGACTCCGGCGAAGAGCACGGTAAAGCTGCCGGGTATCGGACCGGCGACGAGGAGAGCGCAATGACGACGACGGACACCGGCGGCACGGAACAGTTCCGTACGGCTCGGGACTTCCTGCTGCGGCATCGGGAGGACTACGAGGCGGCCTACGAGGGGTTCGGCTGGCCTCGGTTCGATCGGTTCAACTGGGCGCTGGACTGGTTCGACGCGATCGCCGACGGCAATGACCGCACGGCCCTGCACATCGCTGAGGAGGGCGGGTCCGAACAGCGCTTCAGCTACGCCGAGTTGTCGGCGCGCTCGAACCAGGTGGCCAACTGGCTGCGGGAGCAGGGCGTCGCGGCCGGTGACCGGATCCTGGTGATGCTCGGCAACCAGGTGGAGCTGTGGGAGACGGCGCTCGCCGCGATGAAGCTGCGGGCCGTGCTGATCCCGGCGACGCCGCTGCTCGGCACGGTCGATCTGCGGGACCGGATCGAGCGGGGCAGGGCGCGGCATGTGATCACCCGTGGCGAGGACGTAGAGAAGTTCGACGGGGTGCCGGGGGCGTACACAAGGATCGTGGTCGGGGAGGGTTCACCGAGCGAGGGCTGGCTGACGTACGCCGACACGGCATCAGCCCCGAAGGACTTCGCGCCGGACGGACCCACGGCGGCCGACGACCCGCTGATGCTGTACTTCACGTCCGGGACCACCTCGCAGCCCAAGCTGGTGGAGCACACCCATGTGTCGTACCCGGTGGGCCACTTGGCGACGATGTACTGGATCGGCCTGAAGCCCGGCGACGTACATCTCAACATCTCGTCGCCGGGCTGGGCCAAGCACGCCTGGTCGAATCTCTTCGCCCCGTGGAACGCGGAGGCGACGGTCTTCATCTACAACTACACGCGCTTCGACGCGGGCAGCCTGATGGCGGAGATGGACCGCGTGGGCGTCACCAGCTTCTGCGCTCCTCCCACGGTCTGGCGGATGCTGATCCAGGCCGACCTGACCCAACTGCGCACGCCACCACGGGAGATCGTGGCGGCCGGCGAGCCGCTGAACCCCGAGGTGATCGAGGCGGTGAACCGCGCCTGGGGCGTGACGATCCGGGACGGCTTCGGCCAGACGGAGACCGCGGTCCAGGTGGCCAACTCCCCGGGCCAGCGCCTGACTCCCGGCTCGATGGGCCGCCCGAGCCCCGGCTACCGCGTCACGCTCCTGGACCCGATCACCGGCGAACCGGGAGCCGCGGAGGGCGAGATCTCCCTGGACCTGTCGGCGAGGCCCGTCGGCCTGATGACCGGCTACCACGGGGACGAGGAGCGCACCGCCGAGGCGATGGCGGGCGGCTACTACCGCACGGGGGACATCGGCTCGCTCGACGCCGATGGATACCTCACCTACGTGGGTCGGAGTGATGACGTCTTCAAGTCCTCCGACTACAAGGTCTCGCCCTTCGAGCTGGAGAGCGCGCTGCTGGAGCATGAGGCGGTGGTGGAGGCCGCGGTCGTGCCCGCACCGGACGAGCTGCGGCTCGCCGTCCCGAAGGCGTATGTCGTCCTGGCGAAGGGCTGGGAGCCGGGCGAGAAGACGGCGGAGGCGATCTTCCAGTACACCCGATCGGTGCTGGCCCCCTACAAGCGCATCCGGCGCATCGAATTCACGGAGGAGCTCCCCAAGACCATCTCCGGCAAGATCCGGCGGGTCGATCTGCGGGAGCGGACGGCGTCGGGGGCGGTGGATGGTGAGTGGCTGGAGCGGCAGGGCAAGCGGTGAGGGGTGTAGGCGGTGAGCGATGTGGGCGGTGACGATCACGCCGATCGGCTCGGCTGAGTGGCTGGCGGGACTGTCGTCAGCTGTCGTCAGCTGCCGGGAGCCGTCGGGAGCCGTCGGGAGGCGGGCGTCCCGGTCGAGTGCCCGGTCGAGTGCCCGGTCGAGCGCCCGGTCGAGTGCCCGGCCGGGGTCCGATCGGGGTCCGACCGGGGGCCCGTTCGGCGGTACGCCGGGCTGGTTCCGCGGCGATTGCGGGTATTCGATCCGACATGCCCCCAGCACCCGATGCGCCGGACCACGGCGGCCCCGCGCGTAACGGACCGCGGTTCCAGCGCTCCCACCGCCACCACCTGGCCTCGGTCGTCGGGCTCGCCTGGAACCGTGGGCGCGAGATGGAGCTGATGCACCGCGCCATGGGTTTCGCGGCGCTCAGCTTCCTCACCCTCGTGCCCCTCCTGGTCGTCGTCGCCGCGGCCGACCTCGCGAGAGGAGAGGGCTTCGCCCGGTGGCTGGTGCAGGGGCTCGGGGTGTCCGAGGTGCCGGAGGAGGAGATCGAGCAGCTGTTCGGCGTCCCGGGCCAGGCGTTGCAGCGGACCACGGCACTGGGCCTCGCCGCGCTTGCCGCGTTCGGCGTGACCTTCGGATCCGCCGTCCAGACGGGCTACGAACGCGTGTGGGACCTGCCGTCGGCGCGCTGGCACACCATGTGGCGGCACGTCGTCTGGCTGGCCGTGCTGGTCTTCGTCCTGCTGCTCTTCGTCACCACGCCCTCGCCGGAGGAGTCGTCCACCGCCGGGACCGCCCTGGTCACCGCGGGCGACACCATCGGCGTGTTCCTCTTCTTCTGGTGGTCGCAGCGCATGCTCCTCTGCGGCCGGATCCGCTGGCGGGCGCTTGCCCCGGGGGCCGCCGCGACCGCCCTCGGACTGCTCGGGCTGCGGGTCTTCTCGCAGTTCGTCTTCTCCCCGCTGATCGCGTCGAGCGCGGTGACGTACGGCCCCTTCGGGACCGTGCTGATCCTGCAGTCGTGGCTGGTGGGCGTGGGCTTCGTCGTGTACGGCGGGGCGCTGGTGGGCCGCCTCGTCCACGAGCAGCGGCTGCGGCGCGGACTGCTGGACGACGGACCGAGCTGATGCTCCGGGCCGGCCCGAGGCCCGTACTCCCGGGACGGCCCCGCTGACGCGGGCAACTCACACCTGCCCCAGGTATTGACGCTTCTTTATTGGAGTTTTACGTTCCTCGACATCTGAGAGCGCTCTCACGACGCCCTTCCCGTCATGACTTCGAGGTGCCGTCCATGCCAGAAGCCCGCTCATTAACCGCTCCTTTCCGCAGACCGGCCACCGCTCTGTTGCTGGTCGCCGCGCTGGCCGCCGTCGGTCTGGGCCCCGCCGCCACTCCGGCGGCGGCAGCCAACGTCCCCGTTGGATCCGGCAGTTACTCCGACTCCCGCCCCGCGGGGACGTCGGGACCCACCACCAACACCGGCGCCCCGGTGACCCCCAAGGTCACCCCGGCCGCCAAGGACAAGCCGGTCCCCACCAACGACTGGTGGTCCTCCCTGGCCTTCCAGCGGTACGGCGACAACCCCTACTCCACCCCGATGTACGGGCACCCGCTCACCTACCAGGCCACCTCCGGCGGCCTTGAGGTCGGCTACCCCACCACCCCCGCGGTCGTCGGCGAGGGCCGCCAGTACGAGTACGCGCACAAGCGCGACCTGACCCTCGGACTGACCGGCCTCAACTCCCCGGACACCAAGGCCGACGCCTGGTCCGACTGGACCGTCACCCCCTACTGGTCGGACGGCACCCGCACCCTGCGCACCACCATCGGCCACGGCCTGCCCTTCGTGTACGCCAAGGGTTCGGGCGGCAACGCCCAGATCACCACCGCCGCCGCGCCCACCGTCTTCGCCGACCAGGGCAATGTCCTCGGCATCACCGTCGGGGGCCACCACTACGCTCTCTTCGCACCGAGCGGCAGCGACTGGAACGTCTCGGGCTCCACGGTCACCGCGGGCCTGGGCGCCAAGGACTACTTCTCGCTGGCCGTCCTCCCCTCGGCCGACACGCTCGCCACGTACAAGAAGTACGCCTACAGCTTCGTCACCGGCTCCAAGGCGACCTGGTCCTCCACGGCGGGCTCGGTGAAGGCGGGTTACACCCTCACCACCCAGGC
Source organism: Streptomyces sp. NPDC057302 (assembly GCF_042667685.1). Lineage (NCBI taxonomy): Bacteria > Bacillati > Actinomycetota > Actinomycetes > Kitasatosporales > Streptomycetaceae > Streptomyces > Streptomyces sp. NPDC057302. The sequence goes on from NZ_JBHUZJ010000060.1 coordinate 15,819, forward strand.
GCAGGAAGGCAGCGAGACCGGCACGCTCCAGGCGCTCTACCGCCACCAGTGGCTGCACACGACCGATCCGCTGACCTCCTACACCTATGTGTCGCCGCGCGGCACGATGAAGGTGCGCGAGGGTACGTCCTTCACCACCACCCAGAAGTCGTCCTCTGTCCTGCCCGCCCTCCCGAAGTCCTCGGGCGTCGACCGGGCGCGGCTGAAGACGTATCTCGACGAGGCGGCGAACGCGGCCGACCCGTTCTCGGGCGCCACGGACACGTACTGGACGGGCAAGGCGCTGGGCAGGCTCGCCCAACTCGTCCCGGTGGCCGACCAGATAGGGGAGAGCGCCACCCGCGACAAACTCCTCGGTCTGCTCAAGGGCCGGCTCCAGGAGTGGTTCACCGCCGGTGGTGCGAGCGAGTTCTCGTACGACAAGGACTGGAAGACCCTGACCGGCTACCCGGCGTCGTACGGCAGCGACACCGAACTGAACGACCACCACTTCCACTACAGCTACTACGTCTACGCGGCGGCGATCGTCGCCCAGTACGACCAGGCCTGGGCCGCCGACTCGGCGTGGGGCGGCATGGTGAAAACCCTCATCAAGGACGCGGCCAACCCCGCCCGCGGCGAGTCGGCCTTCCCCTTCCTGCGCGGCTTCGACGTCTACGCGGGCCACAGCTGGGCCTCCGGTCACCAGGGCTTCGCGGCGGGCAACAACCAGGAGTCGTCGTCCGAGTCGACGAACCTCAGCGCGGCCCTGGTGCTCTGGGGTTCGGCCACCGACAACACCGAACTGCGCGACCTGGGCGCCTACTTGCTGACCACCGAGTCGGAGGCGATAGCCCAGTACTGGTTCGACGCCGACGAGCAGGTGTTCCCCGCCGGCTTCGGTCATGACACGGCCGGGATGGTGTGGGGGAGCGGAGCGGCGTACGCGACGTGGTGGACGGCGAACCCCGAGGAGATCCACGGCATCAACGCCCTGCCGATCACCGGGGGTTCACTCCATCTGGCCGGTCACAAGTCGGCGATCCGCCGCAACCTCGCCGAGATGGTGCGGGAGAACGGCGGCCCCGCGGCCGAATGGCGCGACATCCTCTGGGAGTTCGAGTCGCTCGCCGATCCGGCGGCGGCCAAGGCCAAGTGGGACGCGGGCAACGCCGGTTACACGCCCGAGCAGGGAGAGTCCAAGGCGCACACCTACCACTGGATCAACACCCTGGACGCGCTGGGCGCCCCCGACACGACGGTAACGGGCGACATCCCCACATCGGCGGTCTTCACCAAGGGGACGGCACGCACCTACGCGGCGCACAACTTCGGCGCCTCGCCCCGCACGGTCACCTTCTCCGACGGCAAGACCCTCACGGTCCCGGCCCGCTCCACGGCGACGGGCACCGGAACGGGCGGCGGCGACCCGGACCCCGACCCGGACCCGCCCACGGGGAACGTCTTCCAGCTCCGTACGGGAGGCGCGCTCACCACGGCGACCGGTGCCACGGCGGGCAGCGACACCGTCGCGTCGGCGGGCGGCGCGAACCACGACGGCACGCCGTACCAGCCGCTGGTCTACGAGGCGAAGAAGGTCAACGGCACCTTCACGGCGGGCAAGTCCACGGCCTTCCGCCTCCAACTGGACGCGGGGACCGCGGTAGGCCTGGGCCAGCAGGCCAGGATCAGCTACGACCTCACGGGCGACGGAACCTTCGAACGCGCGGAAACCTACCGCTACTTCGCCACGGACCCGGTGACCGGCTGGGAGCCCTACGGCGAAAGCAGCGGCGTCAAATCGGCGACGGGCGCACTCGGGGACCTGAAGGGCGGGACGGTACGCCTGGAAGTGTGGTCGGCCATCGGCAACGCCCCGGCAAAGCTTCGCACCGGGACGGCCGATTCAACGCTGACGATCCCGTTCGGCTAGCCACCCCGACCGAACGGCGAGGCCAACAGGCGCCGACGGTGGCGATCCAGCCCCGTCGGCGCCTACGTGCCAAGCGGCCGGCAACTTGTATCGCCTGATGTGCGGTACGCCACAGAGTGCGGTGGCCATCTTCAGGAACAATGCGCCGATGAACCTCCCTCGTCAGCTCGTCCCGATTCCCGACACCGCAGGCCTGCATGTGTGGATGCCCTACGACAGCGGCAGTTGGGGCTACGCGAACTGCTTGTGGATCATCTCCGGCGACGATGCCGCGCTCATCGACACTCCCTACGACGGGCCGCTGACCGAGGCGATGATCCGGGCTGCCCGCCCGGTCCTGGGAACGCGGCAGGTCACCACCGTGGTCAACACCCACGCCAATGGCGACCACAGCTGGGGCAACCACATGTTTCCCGGCGCGGCGGTGATCTCGACCCATTGCGGATCCGAGCACCTGGAGCACGAGCCGACCCCCCAGGAGATGCACCGACTGCTGCACGAATCAGCGCCCGACGGGCCGTTGGGCTGGTATTTCCGCCGTTACTTCGGCGCTTTCGACTTCCTCTCGGCCCGTGTCCCGGCCCCCACCGTGACCTTCAGCGGACACCACGCGTTCACGGTCGGCGGGACGGACGTAGAGCTCATCGAGGTGGGGCCCGCGCACCATGCAGGCGACCTGATCGTCCGCGTCGGCGATGTGGTCTGCGCGGGTGACGTCTACTTTCCCGACGATCACCCCCCTCACTGGTCAGGTCCGATACAGAACGTGATCAACGCCAACGAGACCATCCTTGACCTGTCTCCTCGGGTCATCGTTCCCGGACATGGCCGGCTCAAGGGCCCTCATGACCTGAGCGAGCACATCGACTATCTGCGCACCGCCCAGCGCGAGATTCGGCTGCGGTTCGAAAGCGGTCTGACGGTCCGCGAAGCCATGGATGACATCTTCCGGCGTGATTTCTATCCGCAACTCCGCCTTCCTGAACGCCTCATGATTGTCATCGCGGTGGAGTACAGCCACTTGCAGGGCGGGAGTGCCAGTCACAGCATCATGGAACTCGCACACGGCGCTGCCCAGTGGGCCTTCGACCGTCATACCCAACCGCACATGCCTGCCGCCTGACGGCTACCCATGGTGAGCGGGGGGTGCTGCCCGCCGCGCCGGGCAGCACCCTCAACCGAACGTGGGATGGCCAGGGGCGGCCGGTTCGGCACCCTGGACGCACACACCCGCTGGGGTTCGGCGTACAGGTGTGAGCATCAAACAGGGGCAGTTGAAGCCGTCGCAAGGTGCAAGCCCTCAGAAGCCGTCCCGATTTCATTCATCGAAATGGGCCCCTGCCGTGGCTCCGTTCTGCGGCAAGTCGGGATTGAACACCAGCATGGTGAACCGGGCGCCGGGCGAGCCCAGCGGCATGGCCGTGCACATGGTGACGTCACCTACTCGGCTGGGTGCGTGCTGGTCACAGCACTGGTCCAAATAGGCTTCTTCGTCCGGGCCCCCGTATGCGTGATAGCGCATCTTGCGTGTGTCCCCGTTGGGATGGACGTATGCCACATGCCGTGCCCGGTAGATGGGTCGGACCACCGGGTCCGCGTCGACCTCCTGGTCGAGCTGCTGCAGATCGGCGTTCTCCGGATGCGCGGCGACGGCGGTCCGCAGCTGGGCGGTGAGCGGTATCGCCCACTGGGAGGCCCAGTTGACCATCTGGTGTTCCCTGACGTCTTCCCGCAGCAGCATGTAGCGCATGAGGTTCTTCTCGGGAAGTGCCGGCGGGGCTCCGTGCGGGCGGGGAAACATGCGAAGGAAGTCCTCGTTGCAGGCAAGGACGTTCCACGCGACGTCGTTGACGTAGCACGGTTGTCCTGTGATGGCCTCCACGGCCACCTTCCAGGCAGGATGGACGTTCGTGCCGGCCAGCGGGTCCTGCGGGTGGGGCGGCTCGTGGCCGACGGAGTAGACGTAGAGCGCGATCCTCTCCCGCTCCTTCAGTTGCAGAACGTTGGACACCCGGTCGAGGAACTCGGCTGTGGGGGCGGGCATTTCGCCGCGCTCGAGCTGCGCGTACGTCCGCTCGGAAACGTAGAGGAGCTGCCCGACCTGGGCCTGTGAAAGGCCCGGGGAGCGACGGCCGCGGCCGGTGCGGGGAGGCCAGCCCAGGGTTGAGGGATCCACCTGTTTGCGCTTCCACTGCAGCAGTTGCCGCAACGCTGCCTTGTTGTCCACAGATCACCCTTTCCTTTGCCGGGGGCCGTCCAGTCCCGGCTCATATACCGGAAGGACGTTTTCCTGAAATTCGCAGACAGGAAAAAGCTGGTCCTGGTGGTGCCAGTGGGACCGCAGTGACAATGGGCGCTCGGATCCGCTCGTGTTGTGGGAGACGCGGCGATTCTCAATTGCGAGGGGGAGTTCGCGTTGTCGCAGACGGCTGCCGCCATGCCGCCGGAGCGCAGTGGTGTTTCTGTGGGGCGTACGCTCGCGGTGCTGCGTGCGCTGCGGCAACTCGGCGACGGCGCCCATCCTCTGGCCTCCGTCGCCCGGCGGGCGGGACTGCCCTCCCCGACCGCCTATCGCTATGTGCAGGCGCTGGTCGGCGAAGGAGCCGTGGAACGGCGAGGGCCGCGCGGCCACTACGCCCTCGCAGAGGCTCCGCATGTCTTCTCCGGCTCCTTCGCAGATTCGTCCGGGCCGCCAACCAGCGCGGGCTCGGCCACAGTTCGTGCCGAGCTGATCACATTACAGTCGCGTACTGGTCAGATCGCGCTGGCATACGTGCCACTCCTGATCGGAAAGCCGATGCGTATCCAGGCGGAACAGGCGCTGGGAGCGCACGCACGGCAGGTTCAGGCCACCCCGCAGGCGTCGCTTCAGGCCTTGTGGCGTGCTCCGCTCGAGGCGGACCCGCCGGGATGGGCGATTCTGGCCTGTCTCGGAGATGTCGCCGCGGCACGGCCTCAGCTCGCCCGTGTACGCACGGACGGCTACGCAGTCGGCCCATCGCCCCTGCTCGGCAGGGATGCCATCGCGGCTGCGGTCTGGCGGGGCTCCACCGTGGCCGGCGCGGTCAGCCTGCTCGCGGCGCACCGCCAGGTATGCAGTCCCTCGGTCCGAAACCGCCTGGTCGGGGCCGTGATGGACACGGCGGCGACCATCAGCAGGCAGTTGACGCGCTCCGGTATGCCCGCATCTACTCTTTGACCCGTACCAACTCATTTTCTCCACAGCGCTTTCAGAAGGGGATCCCCCATGTCCCGATCAGTCCTGATCACCGGAGGCAACCGCGGCATCGGTCTGGCCGCTGCGCGCGCCCTGCAAGCGGCGGGTGATCGAGTAGCAGTCACCTATCGCACCGGTGAACCCCCCGAGGGGCTGTTCGCCATCCGCTGCGACATCACCGACACCGACCAGGTACAGGCCGCTTTCAAGGAGGCGGAGAACGAACACGGCGCGGTGGAAGTACTGGTCTGTTGCGCCGGCATCACCAAGGACCAACTGCTCATGCGCATGAGCGAGGATGACTTCACGTCCGTCCTCGACACCAACCTCACGGGCACGTTTCGCGTCGTCAAGCAGGCGACCAGGGCGATGCTCCGGGCCAAGTACGGGCGCGTCGTCCTGGTCTCCTCGGCGGTGGCCCTGCGCGGCGAGAGCGGCCAGGCCAACTATGCGGCGTCCAAGGCCGGTCTCGTCGGATTCGCGCGATCCATGGCCCGTGAACTCGGCTCCCGCAACATCACCTTCAATGTCGTCGCACCGGGCCTCACCGAGACGAAGATGATCGAAAGTCTCACGGATGAGCAGCGGGAGAGCCTCGTCCGGCAGATACCCCTGGGTCGCCTGGCCCGCCCCGAGGAGATCGCCGCGACCATCGCCTTCCTCACCTCACCTGCCGCCGACTACATCACCGGCGCAGTCATCCCGGTGGATGGCGGCGGAGGCATGGGGCACTGAGCTCGGGACGGGACGGGGCGGGCGCGAAGCCGCGCGGCCAGGTCGTCCACCAGGTCGGCTGCCGGTCGATCCTCACAGCGCGGACGGGGGCGGGGGGCGCCTCACCGATCGAGGTGCCTGAGGCGCCTGATAAGCCACGCTGATGGGGAGCAGGGGCAAGGGCAGTCACAAGCACAGTCTCAGGTGTTCGCGTTCGTTTGCGTTCAACGGCGCGGACAGGCAGAGGAGTTCACTCCGACCGTCATCGCGCGGCAGCCTGATCACCCGGTCCGGTGGGACGTCCGCGATGCGGCCTCCTGCCGGGCCGTCCTGCGGGAGGGTTGCCTCGTGCGTCGCCGGATGGTCACCCTTGTAGCTTTCGCCCTGCTGAGTACCGCCGGGTGCACCTCCGTGGCGCCGGGTGGCGTCCCGGACCGGCTGCCGGTCGGTCGGGAGCTCGTACCGCCGGATGGCGAGGCCCCGACCACCCCTGAGCCCCACACCCCCGCCGTGCAGCCCTCGGCCCGTGACGCGTTGGTCAACAGCGGCGCCCGCACGTCCAAGGGCAGCAAGGCCGGGAAGGCCAGGGAGGCCGGCGGGGGAGCGCCTCGGCACGAGAAGAAGCCCGCCGCCGTTGCTCGCGAGCGTCCGGCGCCGGCTCCTCCACGCACCCCCGCCCGCCGCGCGCCGGCGCCACCCCCGCCACCGGCACGCCGTCCCGCACCGGTGGCGCCGCGACCCGCGTGGCCGCGGCAGACGTACGACGGCAAGGTGGTGTGCCGCATGGCGGAGGGTGTGGCGGACCCGGCCACCGTGGCCTTGTGCCGGGAGCAGTTGGGGTGATGGAGCGGGCGGCCGCCGCCGGACGACGCGTGGTCGTCGCAGGTCGAGCCGTTCTTCCGGGCGAGGCAGGGTCGACGCGGCGCTGCCCCCGGGTCACACTTGGCGCCGTGCCGCACAAGGCCCGCAGGGGGTGTGCTTGGTCCGAAGCCGAGTACCGCGAGGAGGACTACCAATGACCTTGGGTGTGAATGTGAAGTCGAGTGAACTGTCGTACGCCCATGGGGTCAGTACGACTCCACTGCTCGGTGACACCATCGGGCGCAATCTCGACCGGGCGATCGAGGCCTGGCCCGAGCGGGACGCGCTGGTGGACGTGGCGGCCGGGACCCGCTGGACCTACGCCGAGTTCGGTGCGTCCGTCGAGCAGCTGGCGCGGGGGTTCATGGGGGTTGGGGTCGGCAAGGGGGATCGCGTCGGCATCTGGGCCGTGAACTGTGCCGAGTGGGTGCTCGTGCAGTACGCCGCCGCGCGGATCGGCGCCATCATGGTGAACATCAACCCCGCCTATCGCGCACATGAGTTGGAGTACGTGCTGAAGCAGGCCGGGGTGACGGTGCTCGTCGCCTCGCAGTCGCACAAGTCCAGCGACTACCGGGCGCTGGTGGACCAGGTGCGGGGCAACTGCCCCGAGCTGCGGTCCGTCCACTACATCGGGGACGGGTCCTGGGATGCCCTCCTGGATGCGGCGGGGGCGGTGGGGTGTGGTGAACTGCGCGCCCGTGAAGGTGAGTTGAGCTGTGATGACGCCGTCAATATCCAGTACACCTCGGGCACTACCGGCTTCCCCAAAGGGGCGACCCTCTCCCACCACAACATCCTCAACAACGGGTACCGGGTGGGCCGTACGGTCGGCTACACGGAGCGGGATCGCGTGTGTCTGCCCGTGCCCTTCTACCACTGCTTCGGCATGGTGATGGGGAATCTGGGGGCCACGTCCCATGGCGCCTGCATCGTCATCCCCGCGCCCTCCTTCGATCCCGTCGCCACGCTGCACGCGGTGGAGCGCGAGCGCTGTACGTCCCTGTACGGCGTGCCGACGATGTTCATCGCGGAGCTGAACCTCTCCGACTTCGCCACGTACGACCTGAGTTCGCTGCGCACCGGCATCATGGCGGGCTCGCCCTGCCCGGTCGAGGTGATGAAGCGGGTGGTCGCCGAGATGCACATGGAGGAGGTCTCCATCTGCTACGGGATGACGGAGACGTCCCCGGTCTCGACGCAGACCCGCCGCACGGACGACCTGGAGCGGCGGACCGGCACGGTGGGGCGCGTGCTGCCGCACATCGAGGTGAAGGTCGTCGACCCCGTCAGCGGTGTGACGCTGCCGCGGGGCACCTCCGGCGAGCTGCGCACGCGGGGATACAGCGTGATGCTCGGCTACTGGAACGAGGCGGCGCGGACGGCGGAGGTGATCGACGCCGGGCGGTGGATGCACACGGGGGACCTCGCGGTCATGCGGGAGGACGGATACGTCCAGATCGTCGGCCGCATCAAGGACATGATCATCCGGGGTGGCGAGAACATCTACCCGCGCGAGATCGAGGAGTTCCTGTACGGCCACCCGAAGATCGCCGATGTCCAGGTGGTCGGAGCTGCCCACGAGCGGTACGGGGAGGTTCCGCTGGCCTGCGTCATCCTGCGGGACGCCGAGGATCCGCTGACGCTGGAGGAGCTACGGGCCTTCTGCGAGGGGCAGTTGGCGCACTACAAGATCCCGGCCGCGCTGCGCATCCTGGAGAGCTTCCCCATGACGGTGTCGGGGAAGGTGCGGAAGATCGAGCTCAGGGAGCGGTACGGGGTGTAGTACCGCCGATGGCGAGCTCGCGGCGCATGGCCACGCGGGGCCAGCGGTCGAGACCCAGCTCGGCCTCGTGGGCGCGGATCTTCCGCAGCCCCGGGGTGAGTTCGGCCTCGGTGAGCACGCGGAAGCCGATGCGGGCGTAGTACGGGGCGTTCCAGGGGACGTCCGCGAAGGTGGTCAGGGGGGGGCTTCGCGGCCCTCGTCGCGGGCGCGCTCGGCGGCGTGCTCGATCAGGGCCCGGCCGATGCGGTGGCGCGCCGCTCGGGGGTGCACGGAGATCTGCTCGATGTGCTCGGCGGTGTCCACGGGCTCGCTGATGAGGTACGCCATCGGGGCGCCGTCGCTGGCTACCCCTTCGTTGGCCACCCCGTCGGTGGCCACCCAGGCCCGGCCCGCGCTGCGGAACTCTTCCAGGAGTTCGATGCCGGGAGGTTCGTCGTCGGCGACGGCTGCCATGCCGAGGGCGCGGAAGGGTTCGCCCGCGGCGCGCTCGATGTCCTGGAGCGCGGGGAGTTCCGCCTTCGTGGCGGGGCGGATGCGGATGCGGATGCGCATAGGTCGAGTATGCCGAGTGTGCCGGTCCGGGCGTCGGCGGCTGCCTGCCTTCTCGTCCCGGCAGCCGGTCGCCCATCCGGTCAGCCCGCGGACATCAGCTCGTCCGCCGCGTTGTTCACCGGCTGGGGCGTGCCCATGAGGTCGATGACGAACAGGGGGATGGACAGCTTGTCCGCCCGTGCGCGGGCCGTCTCTTCGTATCCCGCGAGGGAGAAGCAGACGCAGCTCACGGACTCGGCCATCGCGCTGAGCCACACGCACTCCACGTCACGGAGCGTCGTCGGCTGCACGGACGGCTCGATCAGCGCGATCATGCCCCGGGCCGCGACCCGCACCCCGGAGGGCGCCCGCTTGACCGCTCCCCGGATGTCCCCGTAGCCGAGCCACCGCAGGTACAGCGACGCCACCGTCACCGCGTCCCGCGCCGTGCGGACCGGCACCGGCTGGAAGGCGGGCCGAGGAGGGGTCGGGGTCGGTCGCGGCCGTGAGGTGCGCGGGGGAGGTTCTGGTGCTGCCGCGGCGTCCGGCGAGGCTGCGGGGGCTGGTGGGGTCGCCGCGGTGGCTGGTGGTGCGCCAGATTCCGGAGCCGCCGACCCAGCTACTGGTTCCGCTGGCGCAGCAGCCGGAGCTGCAGCGTCTGTGGGGCCCCCAGTTCCCGGAGCGGCGGTTTCCGGACCCTGCGATGCAGCTTCCGGATCCGCCGGTGCAGCAGCCGGAGCTGCAGCGGCTGGTGCGGCCCCAGCTTCCGGAGCTGTGGTTTCCGGGCCCCCCGACGAGGCTTCTGGTCCCGCCGACGCACCCTCCGGACCCACCGGCCCAGCAGCCGAAGCCGCCGGTGCAGCCGGAGTGGTGTCCGCCGAAGGCTCCCGTCCGGCCGGGTCCACCGAACGCTCCCGCCCCGCCGACTCCGCCCATCCCGCCGAAGGCGCCTGCACCGCCCGTACCGGAATCCGCAGCAGTGCCCCGCACCCGCACCCCAGCTCAGGCTGTGGCCACTGGTCCCGGCGCCCGCACCTCCGGCACCGCACGGTCACCCACTCCTCCGCCCATGTCCGGTCCGTCACCGGGGTCACCGTCGCGCCTCGTGCCACCGGCGGAACCACCGGGGCGCCGCACACACAGGGGTAGGAGGGAGGGGCGTACACATGTTCGCGCCGGCAGACCGGGCACCGTACCGGGACGCCGCTCTCCGTCATCACCCTCACCCGTCACCGTAACCGTCACCGCTCGCCGGTTCGTGACCTCCATCGTCCACCAAGTGGGCCCGCCACGGCAGGCAGTTGAGCCAAGAACAGTGTGCCCGCCAGGGACAGGGCCCGGCGGCGGCTGCCCGGCAGGGGCAGGCCTGCCATGCGGGCGACGGTGCGCGGGGCCGGCCTGGCCGTGGGGTGCCCGGCCAGGCAGGCGGTGATCAGGGGCAACAGCTCCCTCGGCACGTCCGCGAGGTCCGGGGCCCCGGCTTCGCCCCCGGCGTCGAAGGGGGCGCGCCCCGCCGCCGCGAAGGCGAGCACCGCGCCGAGCGCGAAGACGTCCGCGGGAGGCTTGCGCGCGCCCGGCGCCCGCAGCTCGGGCGCCGTGTACCCCGCCCCGCCGCCACGCCCCTCCCTGTATTCGGCCCGCTCCACGCACCCCGCCGTGCCGAAGCCGACGACGCGGGGGCCGTCGGCCGCCAGGATCACGTTCGAGGGCCGGAGGCCGCCGTGCACCAGGCCCGCCCGGTGGATGTCGTTCAGCGCCCCGGCGAGCGCGTTCGCCAGGGCGCGCAGTTCCGGCGTACCGAGAGGCCCGCCCAGATCCCGTACCCGTACGGCCAGCGTCGGGCCGTGGACGTACTGCGTGGCGAGCCAGGGCGCCGTGCCGTGCGGATCGGCGTCGACGAGCGCGGCGACGCGGCGCCCCCGCACCGCGCCGATCGCGTGGACCTCGCGGGCGAAGCGGGCGCGGAACTCCTGGTCACGGGCGAGGGAGGCCCGCACCACCCGCAGGGCGGCGGCGCGCCCCGTTCCGTCGTGCGCGAGGAAGACCCGCCCGAGACCGCCCTGCCCGAGCAGCGGTCCGGGCGTCCAGCGCCCGTAGCGCGGCGGGGGCGGTCCCGGCCGGGCAGGCGAGGCGTCCGGCGGAGTGTCTGGCGGAGTGTCCGGTGACGTGCCCGGTGAAGTGGCCACGCGCGACCCCCCCCGATGGTGTGGCCCGAATTCCATGCCGAATTCAACGACTGGGACGCGGCCTTCGGGCAGCTCGGTTCCCGGTCCTCTCTTGACGGTCTCCCTCGCCCCGGCCTACATTGCTTCCATATAGCAGAACATCTTTTCCACAATGCGGAAACAGAAGCTCACCGCGGGGCGCGACGGGAGCCGGATCCGCCAGCCGTAAGCGTCAGCCGAATAGCTGATGAAGCTGTCGAAGCTGTTGTCGAAGCAGGAGAACCCCATGGCCCGTATGACCGCTGTCCGCGCGGCAGTTGAGATCCTCAAGCGCGAGGGCGTCACCAACGCGTTCGGTGTGCCCGGCGCGGCGATCAACCCGTTCTACAAGGCGCTCCAGGAGGGCGGTGGCATCGACCACACGCTCGCCCGGCACGTCGAGGGCGCCTCACACATGGCTGAGGGCTACACCCGCGCCAACCCCGGCAACATCGGTGTCTGCATCGGTACGTCGGGGCCCGCGGGCACCGACATGATCACCGGTCTGTACTCCGCGACCGGCGACTCGATCCCGATCCTCTGCATCACGGGTCAGGCGCCCACGCACCTGCTCCACAAGGAGGACTTCCAGGCCGTCGACATCGCGTCGATCGCCACGCCGGTCACGAAGATGGCCGTCACGGTCCTGGAGGCCGCGCAGGTCCCCGGCGTCTTCCAGCAGGCGTTCCACCTGATGCGCTCGGGCCGTCCCGGCCCGGTCCTCATCGACCTGCCGATCGACGTCCAGCAGACCGAGATCGAGTTCGACATCGACACGTACGAGCCGCTGCCGGTCTACAAGCCGGCCGCGACCCGCGCGCAGATCGAGAAGGCGATCACGTACCTGGTCGAGTCCGAGCGTCCGCTGATCGTCGCCGGTGGCGGCATCATCAACGCCGACGCCTCCGACCTCCTGGTCGAGTTCGCCGAGATCACCAACACCCCGGTCGTGCCGACCCTGATGGGCTGGGGCACCATCCCCGACGACCACGACCTGAACGCGGGCATGGTCGGCCAGCAGACCGGCCACCGCTACGGCAACGCCACGTTCCTGGAGTCGGACTTCGTCCTGGGCATCGGCAACCGCTGGGCCAACCGTCACACCGGCTACAAGCTGGACGTGTACACCCAGGGCCGCAAGTTCGTGCACGTCGACATCGAGCCGACCCAGATCGGCAAGATCTTCGCGCCGGACTACGGGATCGCCTCCGACGCCAAGGTCGCCCTCGAGCTCTTCGTCGAGGTGGCCAAGGAGCTCAAGGCCGCCGGCAAGCTCCCCGACCGCGCCGCGTGGGTCGCCTCCCACTTGGAGCGCAAGGAAACCCTGCAGCGCCGCACGCACTTCGACAACATCCCCATGAAGCCGCAGCGCGTGTACGAGGAGATGAACAAGGCCTTCGGCCCCGACACCCGGTACGTCACCACGATCGGCCTCTCGCAGATCGCGGGCGCCCAGATGCTGCACGTCTACAAGCCGCGGCACTGGATCAACTGCGGCCAGGCGGGCCCGCTCGGCTGGACGATCCCGGCCGCGCTCGGCGTCGCCACGGCGGACCGCGACACCCCGGTCGTCGCCCTGTCCGGCGACTACGACTTCCAGTTCATGATCGAGGAGCTGGCGGTCGGCGCGCAGCACCGCATCCCGTACGTCCACGTCCTGGTGAACAACGCCTACCTGGGCCTGATCCGCCAGGCCCAGATCGGCCTGGACATCAACTTCCAGGTCAACCTGGAGTTTGAGAACCAGAACAGCCCCGAGCTCGGCGTCTACGGCGTCGACCACGTCAAGGTCGCCGAGGGCCTGGGCTGCAAGGCCATCCGCGTCACCGACCCGAACGAGCTCGGCGCGGCCTTCGAGCAGGCCAAGAAGCTCGCCCAGGAGCACCAGGTCCCGGTCGTCGTCGAGGCCATCCTGGAGCGCATCACCAACATCTCCATGAGCCCCACGGCCGACATCAGCGCGGTCAAGGAGTTCGAGGAGATCGCCACGGAGCCGGGCCACGCGCCCACGGCGATCCGCCCGTTGAAGGTCTGACGGCAGCGCCACAAGGCCCACTGAGGGGCGGTCCACCCGAGCGGGGTGGACCGCCCCTTTAGTGTGTGCGCATGGACTCGCCGGAGGGCTCACGCCGGTCCTGTGGCTGAGGGAACTGGCCGCCGAGGGGCGCGTGCCACCCCTGGAGCGGATGGTTGCGACCTGGCTGCGGGGGAGCGGGTGCGTCGTGGCTTGTCGCGCAGTTCCCACACACCCCTGAGGGGCGAGAGCGCCCCGTCAGGGGCGCGGGGAACTGCGCGCTCAGCCCCCACACGCTCGCAGAAGAAGGCGGACCAGAAGGGGCCCGCCCAAGCCAAGCCGCCCAAGCCAAGCGCACGCAAAAGAGCGGCGAGTACGGGACCGTCCGTACTCGCCGCTCTGGCTGAGGAGTTGTAGCCGTCCGACCGCGCGCGACTGGCGGAACATGCATACGCGCTGCCGGACGGAGTCTTATGGGTCCAAGGCCCAGGGGCCCGAGAACGGCTGGGACCGCGGCGGCTGCGAATGGACCGGCGGCGGTCCCCTCCCTCAGGTCGAGAAGGGAGCCGCCTGACCTTTACCACCGCACTGGCTCGCAGAGCCGCCGCGATCCTCGTCCGGCCCGAACACCACGGGACCACCCCTCATCCGGGTCCGTGATGGTGCGGGCACAGCACCGGTGAGCTGACCTCCCGTCAAATCACCGGTGCAGCTGGGGAGTTCTAGTCCTCGCGCAGGGCGCGGACAGCCTCCTCCACGCGCTTGCCGTACTCGGCGTCGGCGGCGTGGAAGTGGGCCAGGTTCTTCTCGATGACGTCGTCACGGGTGACCTGCGAGAGGCCTCCGGCGATGTTCGCCACCAGGCGCGCCTGCTCCTCGGCCGACATCAGGCGGTAGAGCTCACCCGCCTGGAAGAAGTGGTCGTCCTTGGTGTGCAGCGGCGCCTCGTGCGTGCCCGTGTGACCGTTCACGGCCAGCGGGGCGGAGAGCGGCTGACCGGTCTCGACCGGGCCGTCGTACGAGTTGGGCTCGTAGTTCTTGCGGTCGCGGCCGTACGCGTTGGACGCCATCAGGCCGTCACGGCCGTAGTTGTCCGCGACGGTCGCCTTCGGGGCGTTCACCGCGAGCAGGGTGTGGTTGACGCCCAGGCGGTAGCGGTGCGCGTCCGCGTAGGCGAACAGGCGGCCCTGGAGCATCTTGTCGGGGGAGGGGCCGATGCCCGGAACGAAGTTGTTCGGGGAGAAGGCGGCCTGCTCGACCTCGGCGAAGACGTTGTCGGGGTTGCGGTCAAGGACCAGACGGCCCACGCGCTGCAGCGGGTAGTCGCTGTGCGGCCACACCTTCGTCAGGTCGAAGGGGTTGAAGCGGTAGTCCGCCGCGTCCGCCGCCGGCATGATCTGCACGTGCAGCGTCCAGGACGGGTTCACGCCGCGCTCGATGGCCTGGAGAAGGTCCGTCTGGTGCGAGTTGGCGTCCTTGCCCGCGAGCTCGGCGCCCTGCTCGGCGGAGAGGCTGCGTACGCCCTGGTTCGTCTTGAAGTGGTACTTCACGAAGAAGGCCTCGCCCGCCTCGTTCGTCCACTGGTAGGTGTGCGAGCCGTAGCCGTTCATGTGGCGGTACGACGCGGGGATGCCGCGGTCGCCCATCAGCCACGTCACCTGGTGCGTCGCCTCGGGGGCGTGCGCCCAGAAGTCCCAGACGTTGTCCGGCTCCTGCTTGCCCGTGAAGGGGTCGCGCTTCTGGGAGTGGATGAAGTCGGGGAACTTGATCGGGTCCTTGATGAAGAACACCGGGGTGTTGTTGCCGACGAGGTCGTAGTTCCCCTCCTCGGTGTAGAACTTCAGCGCGAAGCCGCGCGGGTCACGGACCGCGTCCGCGCCACCGAGGCTGTCGGCCACCGTGGAGAAGCGCAGGAACGTCTCGGTGCGCTTGCCGACGGTGTTCAGGAAGTCGGCCGAGGTGAAGCCGGTGACGTCGTCGGTCACCTCGAAGTAGCCGTAGGCACCGGAACCACGGGCGTGCACGACACGCTCCGGGATGCGCTCGCGGTTGAAGCGGGCGAGCTTCTCGAGGAGGTGCTGGTCCTGGAGGAGAAGGGGACCACCGACGCCGGCGGTGGCTGAGTTCTGGTTGTCGGCGACGGGGGCGCCGGACTCGGTCGTGAGCACACGCTTCGACATGGTGGCGGGGTTGACCTTCCGTACGGACTACTGAAACTGCTGAAGTGACGTGAGCGTAAGTACGCCTGAACAGCTACGTCAACAGTTTGTTGAAGTTTTGGGTGGGGCGTGATGCGGCTTGCGGGTGAGGCTTGGGTTCCGGACCGCGGCGACGCCTGGGCGCGACAGGACAGGTGTCAGCGCCGCCGCGGCCCGGAAGTTGAGGGAGCTCTCGAAGCCTCTGAGGGCTTCTGGGGGCTCGGGTTTAGAGCTCGGCGCCCGAGAGGCGCTCGACGCCGCGCAGCAGCGCGGAGTGGTCGAGGCCGCCGTCACCCTGCGTGCGCAGCGAGGCGACGAGCTGGGCCACCACGGCGCCGACCGGGAGCGAGGCACCGACATTGCGGGCGGCGTCGGTGACGATGCCCATGTCCTTGTGGTGCAGGTCGATCCGGAAGCCGGGCTTGAAGTCGCGCTTGAGGAAGTTGTCCTTCTTGCGGGTCAGGACGGTCGAGCCCGCAAGCCCCCCGTTCAGGACGTCGAGGGCGGCGGTCAGGTCCACCCCGGACTTCTCCAGGAAGACGACGGCCTCGGCGCACGCCTGGATGTTCACGGCGACGATGAGCTGGTTGGCGGCCTTCACGGTCTGACCGGAGCCGTGCGGACCGCACAGCACGATGGTCTTGCCGAGGGCGTCCAGGAGCGGCTTGGCCTCGTCGAAGTCGGCCTTCTCGCCGCCGACCATGATGGAGAGCACGGCCTCGATGGCACCGGCCTCGCCACCCGACACGGGGGCGTCCAGGACGCGGATGCCCTTGTCCTTGGCGGCCTTGGCCAGGTCCACGGAGGTCTGCGGGGTGATCGACGACATGTCGACGATCAGCGCGCCCGACTTCGCGTTCTCCAGGATGCCGTTCTCGCCGTACGCGATGGCCTCGACCTGCGGGGACGCGGGCACCATCGTGACGATGACGTCGGCGTCCTTGACGGCCTCGGCGATCGACTTCGCGACGGAGCCGCCGGCCGCGGCGAGGCGGTCCAGCTTGTCCTGCTCGAGGGTGAAGCCGGTGACGGAGTAACCAGCCTTGATCAGGTTCTCGGACATGGGGGAGCCCATGATGCCGAGTCCGATCCACGCGATCTTGGGAAGGTTGCTCATGGTGGAGCCTTTCTAGCTACGGGGTAACGGGTGGGCGGGCGGGAAGATCCGCCGCGAAGCGGTGGCCTAGGCGGAGGGCAGCCAGCCGAAGGCCTCGGCGCTGGGCCGGTCCCCGGCCTTGTACTCCAGCCCGACGTACCCCTCGTAACCCGCCTTGCGGAGCTGATCAAGCAGCTCCTCCAGCGGAAGCGACCCCGTGCCCGGGGCCCCACGGCCAGGGTTGTCGGCGATCTGCACGTGCGCGGTCTGGGCGACGTACCGATCGATGACGGCCGGCAGGTCCTCGCCGTTCATGGACAGGTGGTACAGGTCCATGAGGAACTTCGCGTTGCCGAGCCCGGTGGCCGAGTTCACCTTGTCCACCACGGCGATCGCCGCGTCCGCGCTGACGATCGGGCAGCGCGGCGACTCCGGCTTGTTCAGGGCCTCGATCAGCAGCACCGCACCCACGCGGTCCGCCTCGCGGGCCGCGAGCGCCAGGTTCTCCAGGGCGAGTTCGTCCTGGACCGCGGGCTCAACGCCCTCCACCCGGTTGCCGTACAGCGCGTTGAGCGCCTTGCAGCCGAGGGACTTGGCGAAGTCCGCCGCCACCGGGAGGTTCGCGCGGAACTTCTCGCTCTCCTCACCCGGAATGGACAGCGCGCCGCGGTCCGGTCCGGGCAGCTGCCCGGCATAGAAGTTCAGGCCCACCAGCTCTACGCCGGCGTCCGTGATCGCGGCCCGAAGGGCGTCGAGCTCGGACTGCTCGGGGGTGGGGGCGTCGACCCAGGGCCACCACAGCTCGACCGCCGTGAAGCCCGCCGCGGCGGCAGCCGCGGGGCGCTCCAGGAGCGGGAGTTCCGTGAAGAGGATCGACAGGTTCACATTGAAGCGCTGGTCGGAGTATCCCATGGGGCTTCCGCGCTCCTTCCGTATAGCGGAAGTTAATTTCTGTCTGATGGAAGATTGCCGTCGAGGCTCCGCGCTTGTCAAGAGGGGGCTGCCGGAAAATCACCACGCGGCAGTAGGTTGTGCGCGTGCGATTGAGAGTGGAGTTCACGACCGAACCCTTCGACCTTGACGAGGCGCCCGCCCATGCGGTGGTGGCCCGTGACGTCATCCAGGGGGCCGAGCTCGACGCCGTGGACGTCGGCCCCTTCGGCAACACCGCGGAGGGCGGCGCCGACGAGGTCCTCACGGCCGTCGACGCGCTGCTGCGCAAGGCCCTGGAGGCGGGCGCGACGCGCGTCTCCCTCCAGGTGAACGTGCTCGGAGAGTCGGGGGAGGCCATCGAATGACCGGTCCCAGAGACGATCGCGACCCCTTCGTGGCCGCCGTCAAGCCGCTCGTGGACGCCATGGGCGGCGAGATGGTGCCCCCCGACCAGGCGGGCACCGACGACGTCGTCCTGGCCTGGGAGGGCGAGGATGTGGTCGCCGTACGCCTGCCGCAGCTCGCGGACTCCCTGGATCACATCCTGCTCGCCCTGGAGCGCAAGCGTGGGATGCCCCTGTCGGACCTCGACCGCAAGGCCAAGCAGGAGGTCGTACGGATACTCGAGGCGCGAGGCGCCTTCGCCGTGCGGCACGGGGTGGAGACGGTCGCCGGCGCGCTCGGCGTCTCGCGCTTCACTGTCTACAACTATCTCAACCGCTCCACCTGACGTCCCGGGTCGTCCCAGAACGTCCCAGGTCAGAGCACTCCCCAAGGCCGCCGTCCGTTAACCGGACGGCGGCCTTTGTTACCCGAAGTTTTCAACAAAGTGTTGACGTGGTGTTTCGGCTGGCGTTAGCTATCCGCAGCCCGTCCAGCACAAGGCCTTATGGCCACGGAGGCACCCGTGACTTCGAGCTCGACGCCGGGCCCAGCCCGGTTCAACGCCTTGACGGAGAGTGCGGCCACCGCCGCCCTCCACGAGGCATGCGCCTCATCGGCCTGGGGAAGCAAACTGCTCTCCCAGCGCCCTTTCCCCACCGTCGAAGCCCTCTTCGCCGCCAGTGACGCCGCCATGGCCGAGCTGACCGCCGAGGATCTGGCCGAGGCGATGGCGGGGCACCCGCCGATCGGCCGCCCGAAGCCCGGGGACCCCACCTCGTCACGCGAACAGCGCGGCATGGCGGGAGCCTCAGAGGAGCTCAAGGCCGAGATGCTCGAACTGAACCTGGCCTACCAGGAGAAGTTCGGCCATGTCTTTCTGATCTGCGCCACCGGCGCGACCGGTGAGCAGATGCGCGACGCGATGAAGGCACGGATCGGCAACACCGCCGAAGCGGAGCGCGAGATCGTGCGCACCGAACTCGGGAAGATCAACCGAATCCGGCTGACCCGTCTCGTGGAGACAGAAGAAGAGGACAAGCACTGATGAGCACTGACACCACCGCCTCGGTGTCCACGCACATCCTGGACACCAGCGTCGGGCGCCCCGCCGAGGGCGTCGCCATCTCGCTCACGGCCCGCAGCGGCCGTGACGCCGAGTGGGTGGCGCTCGGTGGCTCCGCGACCGACGCGGACGGGCGCTGCAAGGACCTCCCGGCCCTGCCGGAGGGCACGACCCACGTACGACTCGACTTCGAGGTCGAGGAGTACTTCTCCACAAACCAGCAGAGTGACACGAAGAAGCAAGCCGAGGCGCAGCAGGACGCCCCCCGCGTAAGGGACAGCGGTGCGTTCTTCCCGGAGGTGGCGATCACTTTCGCCGTCAACCCGGGCGAGCACTATCACGTACCGCTGCTGCTCAACCCGTTCGGCTACTCCGTTTACCGAGGGAGCTAGCAGACATGCCCACGATTCTCGGCCAGAACCAGTACGGCAAAGCAGAGAACCGCGTCGTCAAGATCACGCGGGACGGCGACACCCACCACATCAAGGACCTGAACGTCTCGGTCGCGCTCTCCGGCGACATGGAGGACGTCCACTACTCCGGCTCGAACGCCAACGTCCTGCCGACGGACACCACCAAGAACACGGTGTACGCGTTCGCCAAGGAGTACGGCATCGAGTCCGCCGAGCAGTTCGGCATCCACCTGGCCCGCCACTTCGTGACGTCCCAGGAGCCGATCAAGGTCGCGCGGATCCGTATCCAGGAGTACACCTGGGAGCGCATCGCGACCTCGGACAACAACTCCAGGTTCATCGGCTCGGACGAGGTCAACCACTCCTTCGCCCGCAAGGGCCAGGAGCTGCGCACCACGCAGATCACCTTCGACGGTGAGAACTGGGAGATCATCTCCGGGCTCAAGGACCTCACGGTCATGAACTCCACCAACTCGGAGTTCTGGGGCTACGTCAAGGACAAGTACACGACGCTGAAGGAGGCGTACGACCGCATCCTGTGCACCGACGTCTCCGCCGCCTGGCGTTACAACTGGACCAGCGACGCGGACCGGATGCCCAACTGGGAGAAGTCGTACGACCAGGCCAAGAAGCACATCCTGCAGGCCTTCGCCGAGACGTACTCCCTCTCGCTGCAGCAGACCCTCTACCAAATGGGTTCGCGCGTCATCAACAGCCGGAGCGAGATCGACGAGATCCGCTTCTCGCTGCCGAACAACCACCACTTCCTGGTGGACCTCGAGCCCTTCGGTCTCAAGAACGACAACGAGGTCTACTTCGCGGCGGACCGTCCCTACGGCCTCATCGAGGCCACGGTTCTCAGGGACGGGGTCCAGCCGAAGATCCCGGTCGACATGACCAACCTCTGATACGGGACGCGCGCCCCCGACCGTCCGCAGCGGACGGGGGCGCGCCACACCGGAGGGAACAGCAGCAATGGCACAGCCTGCATCGGGGCCGGCGAAAGGCCCGTGTTCCACCCCATCGGACATAGCCGACGGCGAGTCGACTCCCGGCGAGTCAACTGCCGCCTGTCACCCGGTGGATGAGAAGCTTCACCCCTCGCGGCTCGTCCCCGCCGCGCTCCAGCACATCGCCGCCATGTACGCGGGTGTCGTCACTCCGCCGCTGATCATCGGCCAGGCCGTCGGCCTGGACACGGTCGCGCAGACCCGCCTCATCGCCGCGAGCCTGCTGATCGCCGGACTTGCCACGATCCTCCAGACGCTCGGCGTCAAGGGCTTCGTCGGCAACCGGCTCCCCTTCGTGAACGCGGCCTCGTCCGCGGGCATCGCACCCATCCTCGCCATCGCCGAGAACAGCGCCAAAGGTCATCAACTCCCGGCCATCTACGGCGCGGTGATGGTCGCGGGCGTCTTCTGCCTCGCGGTCGGACCGTTCTTCGGACGGCTCCTGCGCTTCTTCCCGCCGCTCGTCACGGGCGTCGTCATCACCCTCATCGGTGTGACGCTGATGCCCGTGCCCGTCACCTGGGCGCAGGGCGGCGACAAGACCGCCGCCGACTTCGGCGCCATGAAGTACCTCGCGCTGGCCGCCTTCACGCTCGTCGTGATCCTCTTCTTCCAGCGGTTCGGACGCGGCTTCCTCAAGCAAGTCGCCCTGCTCCTGGGCATGTTGGTCGGTACGCTCGCCGCGATCCCGTTCGGCATGGCCGACTTCAGCGCCATCAAGTCGGCGCCGGTGGCCGCGCTGCCGACGCCGTTCGCCTTCGGCGCACCGGAGTTCCAGCCCGCCGCGATCCTCTCGCTCTGCATCGTGATGCTGGTCCTGATGACCGAGTCGTCGGCCGGCATGCTCGCCCTCGGCGAGATCTGCGACCGCAAGAGCGACGGAAGGACCATCACCCGCGGCCTGCGCACCGACGGCATCGCCACCCTGGTCGGACCGGTCTTCGGTGGCTTCCCCACCTCGGCCTTCGCACAGAACGTCGGCGTCGTCTCCCTGACACGTGTACGCAGCCGCTATGTCGTGGCCGTCGCGGGCGGCGCCCTCATCATCCTGGGCGCCTTCCCGATGCTCGGCGCGGTCGTCAGCCTCGTACCGATGCCGGTCCTCGGCGGCGCGGGCATCGTCCTCTTCGGCTCCATCGCGGTGAGCGGCATCCGCACGCTCTCCGAGGCGGGCCTCGACGACAGCTCCAACATCATCCTGGTGGCCGTGGCGCTCGGAGCGGGCATCATCCCGCTCGCCGCGCCCACCTTCTACGCACAATTCCCGGCCTGGGCGCAGACCGTCCTCGGCTCCGGAATCAGTGCGGGAGCGCTGACCGCGGTCCTGCTCAACCTGTTCTTCAACCATCTCGGCACCCGCAGCCCCGCGGCCGCGGCACTCAAATCTTCCTAGGGTCATGCCGTGCCCACATCGCCACAACGCAGAGAAGGAAGAAGCACCATGGCAGCACCGGCAGACCGGCAGCGCATCGTCATCGAGAACTGTGCCATCGCGACCGTCGACGCGAACGACACCGAGTACGCATCGGGATACGTCGTCGTCGCGGGCAACAAGATCGAGTCCATCGGCGCGGGTAAGGCCCCCGAGGGCCTTGCGAACGTCGTACGCCGCGTGGACGGGACCGGTCACCTGGTGACCCCCGGCCTGGTCAACACGCACCACCACTTCTACCAGTGGATCACCCGTGGCCTGGCCACCGACCACAACCTCTTCAACTGGCTCGTCGCGCTCTACCCGACCTGGGCGCGCATCGACGAGCAGATGGTGACGGCGGCGGCCCAGGGTTCCCTCGGCATGATGGCCCGCGGCGGTGTCACCACCGCGATGGACCACCACTACGTCTTCCCGAAGAACTCCGGTGACCTCTCCAGCGCCATCATCGGCGCGGCGAGCGACATGGGTGTCCGCTTCACCCTGGCCCGCGGATCCATGGACCGCAGCGTCAAGGACGGCGGCCTGCCGCCGGACTTCGCCGTCGAGACCCTGGAGGGAGCGCTCGCCGCGACCGCCGCCACGGTCGACAAGCACCACGACGCCTCCTTCGACGCGATGACCCAGGTCGCCGTCGCCCCCTGCTCCCCCTTCTCGGTCTCCACCGAACTCATGAAGCAGGGCGCCGAGTTGGCGCGTGCCAAGGGTGTACGACTGCACACCCACGGCAGCGAGACCGTCGAGGAGGAGAAGTTCTGCAAGGAACTCTTCGGCATGGGCCCCACCGACTACTTCGAGTCGACCGGCTGGCTCGGTGACGACGTGTGGATGGCGCACTGCGTCCACATGAATGACTCCGACATCGCCGCATTCGCCCGTACGGGTACGGGAGTTGCGCACTGCCCCTCCTCCAACGCGCGTCTGGCCGCGGGCATCGCCCGCGTCCCCGACATGCTCAAGGCGGGCGTTCCGGTCGGCCTCGGTGTCGACGGCACCGCGTCCAACGAGTCGGGCGAGCTGCACACCGAGCTGCGCAACGCACTCCTCATCAACCGCCTCGGCGCCCACCGCGAGGCCGCCCTGAACGCACGTCAGGCACTGCGTCTCGGCACCTTCGGCGGCGCCCAGGTCCTGGGCCGCTCCACGCAGATCGGGTCGCTCGAGCCGGGCAAGCTCGCCGACCTGGTCCTCTGGAAGATCGACGGCATCGGGCACTCCTCGATCGCCGACCCGGTGACCGCCATCGTCTTCGGTGCGGCGGCCCCGGTCACGCTCTCCCTCGTCAACGGCCGGCCGATCGTCGAGGACGGCCGCCTGCTGCACGTCGACGAGGACGCCATCGCCCGCTCGGCGCGGGACGAGGCGCAGCGCCTCGCGCGGATCGCCGCGCAGGCCTGACCCCAAGAACTCCGGTCAGGGGGGACGGCCCCTGACCGGACTTGAGCAGCCGAGCGGGTTGCTCAAGTGCCGCCCCGGAACGTGGCCCAAAGCTTCGCGTTCCCGGGGCGGTCAGTACTACCTGGGCGCACACCACCACAACTTCATACCGAGCAAGTCCTTGCACCACGCACCACCTCCCAGAAGCGAAAAGTGCCGGCAATGCCGCCCGTACTGGAAAACAACCGGAGGAGCCACAGTGGCCACTCAGCCCAGGTTCACCAAGCAAGGCACGACCCCAGGCACCACCCCAGACCCATCCGAAGCCGACGGCGAAAGCGCCATACACCCCGTCGACCAGAAACTCCCGCCGCTCAAGATGGCGACGACCGGCCTCCAGCACGTGGCGGCCATGTACGCGGGAGTCGTCGCCCCTCCGCTCATCGTGGGCGCGGCGGTCGGCCTCTCCGCGAAGGAACTCACCTTCCTGACCGGCGCCTGTCTGTTCACCGCGGGCCTCGCCACCTTCCTCCAGACGCTCGGCATCTGGAAGATCGGCGCCCGACTGCCCTTCGTCAACGGCGTCACCTTCGCCGGTGTCGCCCCCATGCTCGCGGTCGTCGACTCGACCAAGGACAAGGACGACGCGCTCCCGATCATCTTCGGGGCGGTGATCGTCGCGGGTGTCCTCGGCTTCATCGCGGCCCCCTTCTTCTCCAAGCTGGTGCGCTTCTTCCCGCCGGTGGTGACCGGCACGGTCATCACGCTCATCGGCATCTCGCTCATGCCGGTCGCCTTCGGCTGGGCGCAGGGCCCGGTACCGGGCGCCGACGACTACGGCTCGATGAAGAACCTCGGTCTCGCGGGCCTCACCCTCGTGATCGTCCTGCTCCTGCGCCGCTTCACCACCGGCTTCGTCAAGCAGATCGCCGTGCTCCTCGGCCTCGTCGTCGGCACGGTCATCGCGATCCCGTTCGGCGTTACGGACTTCAGCCCGGTCGGCGACGCGGACATCGTCGGCTTCCCGACGCCGTTCCACTTCGGCGCCCCGCAGTTCGCGGCGGCGGCGATCGTCTCCCTCTGTGTCGTCATGGTCGTCTCGATGACCGAGTCGACGGCCGACATGCTCGCCCTCGGCGAGATCGTGGAGCGCCCCGCCGACGAGAAGACCATCGCGGCCGGTCTGCGCGCCGACACCCTCGGCTCGGCGCTCAGCCCGCTCTTCAACGGCTTCATGTGCAGTGCGTTCGCGCAGAACATCGGCCTGGTCGCGATGACGAAGATCCGCAGCAGGTACGTCGTCGCCGTGGGCGGCGGCTTCCTGGTCCTGATGGGCCTGTGCCCGATGGCCGCCTCGCTCATCGCCGTCGTACCGCGTCCGGTGCTCGGCGGCGCGGGCATCGTCCTCTTCGGTTCGGTGGCGGCGAGCGGCATCCAGACGCTGGTCAAGGCGAACCTGGAGCGTGACAACAACGTCCTGATCGTGGCGGTCTCGCTGGCCGTC
Source organism: Streptomyces sp. NPDC057302 (assembly GCF_042667685.1). Taxonomy (NCBI): domain Bacteria; kingdom Bacillati; phylum Actinomycetota; class Actinomycetes; order Kitasatosporales; family Streptomycetaceae; genus Streptomyces; species Streptomyces sp. NPDC057302. The sequence continues at coordinate 40,468 of NZ_JBHUZJ010000060.1, forward strand.
GGTCTCATCCCGATCGCGGCGCCGGAGTTCTACCACGCGTTCCCGGAGACGGCGAACATCATCCTCGACTCGGGCATCTCCACCGGCTGTGTCGCGGCGGTCCTGCTCAACCTCGTCTTCAACCACATCGGCAAACGAGGCGAGGACGACGACGTGACCAACCCGATGGAGCCGGGGGGAGAAATCGCTGAACAGAGGGTGCACGAAGGGTCTTCCCCGGCGGGGGCCCACTGACGTAACGTGCGTGACGCCGCCCGCATCGCGGAAGTTACTTTCCAGTCGGACTGATGGTCGGTCCCGCCGCGCGCCTCGTGAACTCCCGCGCGACGGGCCCGACTTCCGGCGTCACGCACACGGAAGAAGCGCCCCCCATGAGTTCTCAGCCCCGCCCCGCCGTCAAGGCCGCACCTGCCGATCCGCCCCCCGAGGTGCACCCCGTCGACGAGATCCTGCCGCCCGGCCGGATGCTCGTCGCCAGCCTCCAGCACGTCGCCTCCATGTACGCGGGCGCCGTCTCGGTCCCGCTGGTCGTGGCCGTCGCCGCCAAGATGTCGCCGGGGGACACGGCCGTACTCATGGGCGGCAGCCTCCTGATGGCGGGCATCGCGACGCTGCTCCAGACCCTCGGGATAGGCAACTTCATCGGCTCGCGCCTGCCCTTCGTCAACGGCGTCTCGTTCGCGGGCGTCGGCGTGATGCTGACGATCATCACGACTCAGGGCGGTGTCGAGGCGGGGATGCCCGTCGTCTTCGGCGCGATCATCGTCTCCAGCCTCTTCGGTTTCCTGGTCAGCTCGTACTTCTCACGCCTGGTCCGCTTCTTCCCGCCGGTGGTGACGGGCTCGGTCATCACCCTGATCGGCGTCTCGCTCATCCCCGTCGCGTACGACTGGATCGTGGACGACTCGCCGTCCGGCACCCCCCAGCCGGGCAGCATCGGCCTCGCGGGCGCGACGGTCCTGATGATGCTCCTGCTCCAGCGCTTCACGAGCGGCTTCCTCAAGCAGATCAGCATGCTCTTCGCGATGGTCTTCGGTACGTTGCTCGCGATCCCGATGGGCCTCGCCGACTTCTCCAAGCTGGACGACGCGGCCCTGGTGGGCATCCCCTCGCCCCTCCACTTCGGCGCACCGCAGTTCAACGTCCCCGCCATCATCTCGATGTGCGTCGTGATGCTGGTGATCCTCACCGAGTCGACCGCCGACATGATCGCCCTCGGGAAGATCGTCGACAAGGAGGTCGACGAGAAGACCATCGCCCGAGGCCTGCGCGCCGACGCGCTCGGCTCCGCCCTGAGTCCCCTGTTCAACGCCTTCCACGCGAGCGCGTTCGCCCAGAACATCGGCCTGGTCGTCATCTCCAAGGTGCGCAGCCGCTTCGTGGTGGCGCTCAGCGGCGCCATCCTCGTCCTGATCGGCCTCAGCCCCGCGGCGGCGGCGCTGATCTCGGTCGTCCCCATGCCGGTCCTGGCCGCCGTCAGCCTCTTCCTCTTCGGCTCCATCGCGGTCAGCGGCATCCAGACACTGCTCCAGGCGGACCTGCACCGGGGCGACAACGCCCTGATCGTCGTGGTCACCCTCGGCGCGGGCCTGGCCCCCGCGCTCTCGGACGGCTTCTACGACGCGTTCCCCGCTTGGGCGCAGATCGTCCTCGGCTCCGGAATCTCGACGGGCTGTCTGCTGGCGGTGGCGCTGAACCTGGTCTTCAACCACCTGGGCAGCAGGGGGAGTTCACCCGATGCGGAGCCTGTGGTCACGCACTGAGCCGGTGGCTGGTGTGGGGGCCGCGGCACGTTGACGTCGCATACGTGCCGGACGGGTGCCGTACGTTGCTGCTGAACTCGGCAGCATGCCCACACCCGCTACGTCGTCGGCCTCGCCCACGTCCGCCGATGCCCTCTCCGCCCGCCGACGGCGGGGCGGCTGGCCGGCCGTGATCGCCGTGACTCTGGGGATCTTCTCCATCGTCACCACCGAGATCCTGCCGATCGGCCTGCTGGCCCCCATCGGCGGGACCTTCGGCATCTCGGACGGCACGGCAGGACTGATGATGACCCTGCCGGGCATCCTCGCCGCCGTCGCCGCACCGACCGTGACGGTCACGACCGGCCGCGTCGACCGGCGCCGCATGCTCTGCGCCCTGATCCTGCTGCTCGCCCTCGCGAACTTCCTCGCCGCGATCGCGCCCGGGTACTGGCTGATGCTGGTCTCCCGCGTCCTCGTCGGACTCGTCATCGGTGCCTTCTGGTCCATCGGGGCGAGCCTCGCCTCCCGCCTGGTCCCCGAGGCGCAGGCCGGGCGGGCGACGGCCGTAATCTTCTCCGCTGTGCCGTTGGGCTCGGTACTGGGCGTCCCGGCGGGAACCCTCCTGGCCCAACTGGCAGGCTGGCGAGCGGTGTTCACCGTCATGGGCGCCCTGACGCTGGCTGTACTGGCCGCGCTCATGGCATCCCTCCCGCCCCTCCCGCCGGAACAGGTCACGCGGCTGACCGTCCTCCGCGACCTGCTCGGCACGCCCCGCGTCAGGATCGGCCTGACCGCGACCTTCCTCGTCGTGACGGCCCACTTCGCCACGTACACGTACGTCACGCCGTTCCTGGCGCGGGAAACGCATGCGGGCCCGCGCTTGATCACCGTCTTCCTGCTGGCGTACGGAGCTGCGGGCATCGCAGGCAACTTCCTCGCGGGAGCGTGGGCACCCCGCGAGCTGCGCGGCACGTTCGCCACCGCAGCATGCCTGCTCGCCACCGCGACGCTGCTGCTGCCGGTGCTCGGTACGGGAAAGCCGGGCGCGCTCGTCCTGCTCCTGGCCTGGGGGGTGGCGTACGGCGCGGTGCCGGTCTGCTCGCAGAGATGGTTCGTGACGGCGGCACCGGGCACACCCGAGGCCGCGTCGGTCCTGTTCACGTCCTCGTTCCAGGCGACGTTGTCGTTCGGTGCGCTGGCGGGGGGTGTGGTGGTGGACGCGGGGTCCACCACCGTGGTCATGACGCTCGGCGGGATCGTCGGGACCCTGGCGGTGGCGGTGGTGCTCAGGCCGCCGCGGCGGGCGCCCGGTCCGTCGCGAGCTTGACCGCCAGCGCGCCGAGCACCGTACCCATCACGTATCGCTGCACCCGCAGCCAAGTAGGGCGGCGGGAGAGGAATACCGCGATCGTGCCTGCGGCCATGACTATGGCGAGGTTCACGGCCAGGCTGATGGAGATCTGGATGCCGCCCAGCACGAAGCCCTGGAGGAGGGTGTGGCCGGACTCCGGGGTGATGAACTGCGGGATGAGCGAGACGTACATGATGGCGACCTTCGGGTTCAGGAGGTTCGTGAGCACTCCCATGGAGAACAGCCGCCGGGGCGAGTCGGGGGTCAGCTCCTGGTGGGCGAAGACGGATGTGCCGCCCGGCTTGAGCGCCTTCCAGGCCAGCCACGCCAGGTAGGCCGCCCCTGCCAGCTTCACCGCCACGTACAGCTGGGGGACGGCGAGGAAGACCAGGGACAGGCCCAGGTTGGCCGCCGTCAGGTAGATGAGGAAGCCGACGGCGACCCCGGCCAGGGAGATCGCTCCGGCCCGCCTGCCCTGGGTGATGCTCCGCGAGACGAGGTACATCATGTTGGGGCCGGGTGTGAGGACCATGCCGAGAGACACGACTGCGACGCCGAGGAACGCGTTCATTCCGATCATGCGGCAAGGATCGGACGGCGGTACCGTCCAGCACCAGCGAAGAATGCTTCACGCAACGTGTAAGCGTTGCTACATCGGCTGCATGTGCTGTGTCGGCGCGGGGTAACGGAGCCCCGCGCCGACGCGAGCGGCTCAGCCGATGCGGTACGGGTCCCCGTAGACCTTCCACTCCAGCGGAGTGTTCAGGTTCAGGTTGCCCTTGTTCAGGAACACCCGCTGCGCCGTGTCGACGCGGCTGGTGTCCTCGTGCGCCTCCTCCTGCTTCATCGCCCAGACGCGCGCGTCGAGGAAGGCGTTGAGGTAGGTCACCTCGTTGCCGCCCTGGGCCGGCGGCTTGGCCGAGTTGAGGGCGCGCTTGCGGATGTTGCGGAAGCTGGTGCTGTCGCCGCCGTCGCCGTGCATGACGATCGCGTCGTAGTACGCGAACTGCCCGAGGACACCGAGGCCGTCCGCCTTGCCCTGCTTGACGGCCGGGTTGAAGTAGACGCGGTCACGCTCGTCGTTCTGCGCCTTCTGGAACTCGGGGTCCTGGGCGGCCTTCTCCCAGTCACGCTTGTAGTTGGGGTCGAGCCCCTCGTGGGAGTCGGTGCCGTCCACCTCGCGCAGCGCGGGGAGGTACTTGGCGAGGACGTTGCCCGGCTTGCGCTGGGTGTAGAGCTCGACGAGGTCGAGCATGTCGCCGGTGCCCGAACAGAAGCCGATGATCCCGGCGGTGTAGCCGCGGCCGTCGTCGATGTCCTCGCAGTAGCGGTAGTAGTCCTTCCAGTTGAGGTCGGAGTTCTCGGCGCTGCAGACGATCTTCATGGCGATGTCCTTCTTCGCCGGATCGTCGAGTCCGCCCGCCCTGGGGGTGGGAGCGGCGCCTGCCGTCTGGGACGCGATGACCGGGCCCGCGACGAGCGAGGCGCCGAGGAAGGCGAGCAGGGTGCGGCGTGAGGTGTGTATGCGGGGGGTGGGGGCGTGTTGGGGGGTGGGCACGGGACCTCCAAGGTGGGGGAATTCGTCGTTCCGATGACGCTTGGGCTCTTCCGCGTACTGTTAGGAAGGTTTCCTACCAGAGTTTGAGGATGACGTATACCCGTCAAGGGAAGGCGAGTTGGTGATCTTGGAGGTCCCGCCCCGGCCGATTACCGCGTCCCGGTCAGCCGTTCGTGCACCTGAACAGCGATTTTGTACGTGTCTCCGGTCGGCCGGGTGGCCAGGCTCCCCGGGTCACGAATCCAACCGTCCTCCAGGGTGAACCAGTCGATGGCCTTCGGGGCGCGCCCTTCGCCGAGTGCCGCCCGCAGCTCCTTGAAGTACGTTTCCCAGCGCAGCCGGTAGAGCCCGCCGACGAGCCCGGCCCACTCCCGGTTGGCGTAGTCGCGCAGCCCCGCGTCCGCCCCGGAGCGCGTGCCCCACACGGTGAGCAGCGACAGCTGGTCGTACGCGAGTTGGTCCCGCTCCTCGGCGTCCGCGCCCCACGATCGGGCGTCGGCGACCCAACGGCCAAGGAGATGACGGGAGTCGGTGGCGACCAGCTTGTCCAGGAGGTCCATGAGGCCGAGCCAGGTCCGGGTCAGCTCGTCGAAGCGGGCGGTGTCCCGGCCGTCGTACGCCTGCTTGATCCGGGGGAGGAGCACTCGGCTGCGATTGGAGAGGGCCTGGCGCGCCACGTCCAGGAGGTCGCGACGGTAGGCCGTCGAGTGGCGCAATTTGCCTCGTACGTCGATGAGTTCGGTGAGGGCGGGCTCGAAGTCCGCGGGCTCGTACCGCATCGCCTCCGGAGACCAGGCCGCCGCCGACTTCGCCGACAGGTCGGGCCGCGCGCCGAAGAGGCCGTCGGCGCCCTCGGCCCACTCGTCGGCGCGGGTCGTGCCGTACGCGGTGCGGCGAAGGATGTCCCAGGCGGCCGCCGCGTGCGGGTCGGCCGCGCCGTAGCGGGACATGGACCAGTCGGCGAACCAGGCGTCCAGGTCCAATTCGCCGGTGCACCAGGCCAGTTCGGAGAAGAGCTCGAAAGCGGCCGGGTTGTTGTCGGCCGCCTCCGGCATCAGCGAGATGCCGCGCTGCGTGCTGCCTTCCTTGGTCCGCCACTTCTCGTAGAGCGCCGCCCAGTCGGGGGTGTTGGCGCCGAGAGTCGTGTGTCCGCCGAAGTTCCAGATCGAGCCGAAGGTGTACGGGGTCGCGTTCCAGTCGGACTCGCGGTCGGTGACCTTCGGGAAGCGGTCGGAGAGGCCGTCGACCACCAGCATCCTCGACTTGTCGACGGCGTCGACGATCGCCTTGGGCGGATTGTTCTGCCAGCCCAGGATCACCCAGGTGGCGCCCGGATGCGCGGCCTGGAGCGCCTTCTCGACGGCCTTCGCCGCGGCCGGCACGGGGACGTCGCCCGGCTTGCCGCCCTCGTGGAGGAGGTCCATCTTGTACATCGTGGAGGCGCCGAACAGCTCGTCCTGGGCGCGGTAGAAGGCGGCGGCCACCCGGCCGAAGTGCTCGGTGCGCGGGTCCAGCCAGTCGGGCCGCGTGAAGCCGACCCAGTCGCCCTGCGGCACGGTCGTCGCGCCGGGATTCTTCGTGGTGAAGCCGGGCGGGACCGTGCCGAAGTAGCCGGGGAGGACCGGAGTCATGCCGAGCTCGCGCAGCCGGTCGGCGATGCGGCGGCCCAACGCGGCGCGTCTGTCGACGAGTTGACGTGAGACGGGGTGCGGGAAGGCGGACATGTTCTGGAGCAGCCACCACGGCTGGTGCGCCGGCGCCGGTATCCACTCGCGCAACTCCCGGCCGGAGTAGCCGAACTCCTGGAACACGCGGTGGTAGAGGGCGTCGGCGCCGACGTACACGAGTACTTCGTTGTAGCCGTGCAGCGCGAGCACGTCGATCTCGCGCTCCCAGTACGACCAGTCGTGGTACGCCCCCGTGTAGCCGTCGTTCGTGTCGTTGAGGACGAAGCGGTGCGGGGCGTTGGCGCGTCCGGTCACCGGCTTGTCGAGGCCGGGGAGCCGGTCGGGCAGGTCCAGCTGATCGCCGGCCCAGGTGATGTTCGCGTGCGCGGTGTGCTTCAAGTAATGGCGAAGCCCGGTGAGTTGTACGGAGGGAGACGACCCGGAGACGGTGATGTGCCCGCGCCGCCCGGACACCCGGAAGGCGTCGGCGGGCCCCGCGGTGACGAACGTCAGCTGCTTCCAGTGTCCGGGCAGCAGCCGCCGGGCCGCCTTGAGCGCGGGCGCATCGGAGGCGGGGGCGGGGGCGCCATCGGCGGCGGAGCCGGAACAGGCGACGGCGGCGCCGGTGGTTCCGGCGAGTGCGGTGAGAAAGGTGCGGCGGGCCAGGGGCATGACGTAGGGATACCCTCCCGTTTCGACGCTGCTCGGGCGGACGCCCGGGCGATGCTGGACGGCGCACACGATGAACGGCCCGCGGACCATGGTCAAGACGGGGTGCCGGGAGCGGGCTGCCCGTGAACGGCGCTCAGAGTGCCGTGAGGGCCCACCCGCACCGCCGGTGAGGTCGGCGCACCCCCGTCCGCCTGCACCGCCGGTGAGGTGGGCGCACCCCCGTCCGCCTGCACCGCCGGTGAGGTGGGCGCACCCCCGTCCACCCGCACCGCCGGTGACATCGGCGGGCCCCGCCCTCCCGCACCGCCCCCGGCGGCCGACGCCCCGGTGCTAGCGTCGGCGGATGACCGCACCGCTGCCCGGCAGACCGACCCGCGCCTCCACCACCGGACGGCCCCTGATGGCCGCCCTCGATCTGTTCGGGCGGCGCTGGAGTCTGCGGATCGTCTGGGAGCTGCGGACCGAGCCGCTGGGGTTCCGGGCGTTGCAGGAGCGGTGCGATGCCATGTCGTCCAGCGTGCTGCGCCAGCGCCTGACCGAACTGCTCGAAGCGCGGCTCGTGCGGCAACTGCCCGACAGCTCCTACGCCTTGACCGCGCTCGGCCGCGAGGCCCATCAGGCCCTGCGCCCCCTGGACGCGTGGGCCGAGCGCTGGGCCACGGAGGTCAGCGCCGACTCGGCAGAGGGTCTGCGCTGAGCGCTTCGCGCATCCGGTGGACCGCTGCCGTCAGCGCGGCGAGCGGCCGGATCAGCAGCGTCGCCTCCGTCAACCGGCCCTCGGCGTCGAGCTGTTGCACGAGGGCCCCGTACACGGTCTCCTCGCCCACGCCGGCGGTGAAGGTCGTCACGGAGTGCTGCTCCTGCCCGCGCTCGGTCAAGTACCGCAGCGGTTCGATCCCCGTCAGGCACTCCCCGATCTTCGGGAGCAGGTGCCCCACGTCGTCCCGCCCGCTGTAGTCGGCGACAGGGCTGTGGAAGACGACGTCCCGCGCGAGCAGGAGTCGGGTCCGGTCGGGTGCGCCGGGCGCCAGTACGTCACGTACGTCGAGGCTCATCGGTATCGCTCCTCCTGACTGCTTCGGTTTCCGAAGCGCTTCGTCGAGCGTAGCCCAGTCGGCCGGGCTCTGTCCGGCACTCGCGGGCGAGAGTCGCCGACGAGCCGAGTCATCGGAGCGATGTCGCCAGTTCGCGCCAACTTCAGCACCGCTGGTGTCAGTTGGAGTCATTGACATCCGATGTATTCAACCCTACGTTCCCGAGCGACCCCTCAACCTCAGGGAGCCGCCCCCATGCGCACACAGCTCAGCCGTACCCGGCGAAGAGTCGCCGGGATCGCTCTGCTCCTCGCCTCGGCCCTCGCCGCGACCGCCGTCCCCGCGGCGGTCGCGGCCCCGACGGAACCCCCCGCGACCGCTGCCGCGACGGACTCGATGGCCTCGACGGCCGAGCGGTCCGCGCCGCCCACCGGCCCCGGAACCGGCCCCGGAACCGGCCCCGGAACCGGCCCCGGAACCGACCACGCCACCGACGACCCCTTCACCGCCGACCGCACCAACTGGTTCCGGCAGGACCGCTTCGGCATGTTCATCCACTTCGGCGCGTACTCCAACCTGGAGGGCGAGTACAAGAAGGCCGACGGCTCCGCGTGCCGTGACGCCGAGTGGATCCAGCGCCAGTGCGACATCCCGAAGGCGGAGTACGAGAAGCAGGCCGCGACGTTCAACCCGGCCGACTTCGACGCCAAAGCCGTGGTGAAGGCGGCCAAGGACGCCGGGATGCGCTACATCGTCATCACCTCGAAGCACCACGAGGGGTACGCGATGTGGCCCACGAAGGTCAACGACTGGAACCTGCGCGACCACTCCTCCTTCGACAAGAAGCGCGACATCCTCGCCGAGTTGAAGAAGGCCTCCGACGACGCGGGCATCAAGCTCGGCTTCTACTACTCGATCTGGGACTGGCACGACCCGGACTTCCCCGACCCGGCCACGTTCCCCAAGTACGAGAAGCGGATGCGCGCCCAGCTCAAGGAGCTGGTCGACACCTATGACCCGGCGCTGCTCTGGTTCGACGGCGAGTGGGACACGGACAAGCCCAACAACCCCTGGACGGCGAAGGGCGGCGAGAAGCTGGAGGCCTACCTCCGCGACCTCGACCCGGACCTGGTCATCAACAACCGCGTCGGCAAGCGCCGCGTGGTCGACGGCGACTACGGCACCCCCGAGCAGGAGATCCCCGGCGCCCCGGTCGACGGCCAGCTCTGGGAGTCCTGCATGACGCTCAACGGCCACTGGGGCTTCGCGCGCTACGACACCGACTGGAAGTCGTCCTCCACCCTGGTCAAGAACCTCCTCTCCACGACCTCCCGCAGCGGCAACTACCTCCTGAACGTCGGCCCCGACGCCCGCGGCCGTGTCCCGCAGCCCTCCGTCGACCGCCTGAAGCAGATGGGCGACTGGCTGCGTACGGCGGGCCAGGGGGACGCGGTGTTCGGCGCCCGCTACGGCGGACTCGTCGAGGAGCCCTCCTGGGGCTCGGTCAGCCGCAAGGGCGACAAGCTGTACGCGGCGGTCACCCAGTGGCCCGCGCCCGGAGCCGCCCTGCACCTGAAGGCACGTACGGACTTCGAGGTCACGTCGGCGCGGGTGCTCGGCAGCAGCCAGAAGGTGACGGTCACGGAGGCGGGCGACGGCATCGACGTGAAGCCGTCCGGCGCCGCGACCAACGACACCGCCACGGTCGTCGAGCTGACGGTGGACCCTGGCCCGACGGCCCGCCCCGGCAGGGGCAAGGGCCTGAAGCAGGAGGTCTTCGACAACGCGGACCTGACCGGAACGCCGAAGATCACGCGCACCGACGCCACTCTCAACCACGCCTGGAAGTACGAGGGTTCACCGGCCGCGAGCATCCCCTCCGACAAGTTCGGCGTCCGCTGGACCGGAAAGCTGGAGCCGCGCCGCTCGGAGACGTACACCCTGACGACCGTCTCGGACGACATGGCGCGGGTGTGGATCGACGGCAAGCTGGTCATCGACTCCTGGACACCGCACGAGCCGAAGATCGACAAGGCGCGGGTCGCCCTCACCGCGGGGAAGCGGCACTCCATCAAGGTCGAGTACGCGGAACAGACCGGCGAGGCGCACATGAAACTGCTCTGGTCCAGCCCCGGACAGGAGCAGCAGATCGTGCCCGCGACCCAGTTGTACGCGCGCTGAGCGGCCCGCGGGGCTGCTGCTGAGCTAATACGTCCGCTGACCGGACCGGGTCCCAAGTCCTCCGGAATCAGGACTTGGGACCCTGCCGGTGAGGACCAATGGCGGGCATTTTCCGTTCTCCGGAATGGGCAGTGTTGATCGTCGCCCAGCTGGGCAGACGTCCGAATGTCGATGTACCGGCCACCCAGGTCGGTCCTTCGGTGCACGCCCATCGCCGACCAGAGAGTGACTGCCCCGTGAGTGCCCCCGAAGCCCCCGAATCACCAGTCCCAGCTCCGGAGGCCATGGCCCGGCACCGCGCCCTCTTCCGCGCGATACACCGCAGGAAGAACCCGCGCCTGCGCCAGTCGGACATCACCGTCACCGAAGAAGCCCAGGTCAAGCGCGCGGTGAAGGCGACCGCCCTCGGCAACGCCATGGAGTGGTACGACTTCGGCGTCTACGCCTACCTCGCGGTGATCATCGGCAAGGAGTTCTTCCCCTCCGGCAACGACACCGCGCAGACCCTCTCCTCCCTGGCCACCTTCGCCGCCGCCTTCCTGGTGCGCCCCATCGGCGGCATGTTCTTCGGCCCCCTCGGCGACCGGGTCGGCCGCAAGAAGATCCTCGCGCTGACCATGATCATGATGTCGACGGCGACCCTGGCGATCGGCCTGATCCCCAGCTACGCCACCATCGGCGTCTGGGCCCCCGTCCTCCTCGTCCTCTGCCGCATGGTGCAGGGCTTCTCGACGGGCGGCGAGTACGGCGGCGCCGCGACCTTCATCGCCGAGTACGCGCCCGACAAACGCCGCGGATTCTGGGGTTCCTTCCTGGAGTTCGGCACCCTGATCGGCTACACCGTCGCCGCGGTCCTCGTCACCTCCCTCACCATGTGGCTCAGCGACGACGCCATGCAGTCCTGGGGCTGGCGCATCCCGTTCCTGGTGGCGGCGCCGCTCGGCCTCATCGGCCTCTACCTGCGGCTGAAGCTCGACGAGTCGCCCGCCTTCCAGAAGATGGCGGAGGCGGAGAGCGGACCTGCCGCCGAACGCCAGAAGAAGTCCTTCAAGGACTCCTTCTTCGGCCAGTGGCGGGCGATGCTGCTCTGCATCGCGCTGGTGGCCGCGTTCAACATCACCGACTACATGCTTCTGTCGTACATGCCGACGTATCTGACGCAGCTCGGCTTCGGCGAGACCGGCGGCCTGATGTCCATCGTGGTCGTCATGCTGATCCTGATGGCGCTCATCAACTCGGTCGGCCGCCTCTCCGACCGCATCGGCCGCAAGCCGGTCCTGATGGCGGGCTCGGTGGGCTTCTTCGTCCTGGCCCTGCCGGCCTTCCTCCTCATCAAGCAGGGCGGCACGGTCGCGGTCTTCACCGGCCTGCTCATCCTCGGCCTGGCCCTGGTCTGCTACCTGGGCGTCATGTCCTCCTCGCTCCCGGCCCTCTTCCCCACGGACGTCCGCTACGGCTCGCTGTCCATCGGCTTCAACGTCTCGGTCTCGCTCTTCGGCGGTACGACACCGCTGGTGGTCGCGGGGCTGATCGGCCTGACCGGCAACGACCTGATGCCCGCGTTCTACACGATGCTGGCGGGCCTCGTCGGCATCATCGCGGTGGCCACGATGAAGGAGACGGCCCGCCAGCCCCTGGAGGGCTCCCCGCCCTCGGTTGCGACGGACGAGGAGGCGCGGGAGCTGGTGGCGGCACAGCGGGCCTGACCGCTCGGCCGCACCGACCCTCCAAGACAATTGCGGACGGCGCCGGGGTCAGTCGCAGAGGCGGTGTGTGGTGACGGAGCCGCCCGCGTTCTCGTCGTCCGTGCCGAGGGCCGCGAGGGGTGATTTCGGGAGGCAGTGCAGCGCCTCGATCTTGTGGCCTTCGAACTTCTTCAGGAGCTCGGGCGACTTGTCGACCGACAGCCGCACCTTGCCCGCGGAGTTGACAAAGAGCCTGCCCGCGTCACTCACGGCGGAGTCGAACGGTCCGTCGTCCCCGGCGTCGGACGCCGAACTCACCAGCAGGCGGCCCGACTTGGTCACCTCGATGTCCGAGGCGTGGCGGACGTCCTCCTTCGGGTAGGGCGCGCGGAGGGTCGCCTTCTGCACCGCGCCGAACTTCGACTCACCGTAGGAATTGATCGAGAACGGCGCCGCGTACAGCGTCGCGGGGCGGTCGGCGCCCGCGCCCCGGTCCGCCCAGATCGCCGCGGTCTTCCCGTGCCGCGAGGTCAGGGCGAAGCTCTCGAAGTCGTCGCCCGTGCCGATCGCGGGCAGCGGCGCGATGTCAAGGACCTGCACGGCCTCCCCGGCGTCCATCAGCTTGAGGTGGTAGGCGAGCCCGCGGCTCGCCACGGCCACGTACTCGTCGGACGTGCCCGGCACCGCGTCGATCGCCTCCAGGTCGATGGGCTCGGCGCCGCCCTGCCAGGTGACCGGCGTGGCCACGGCTGCCTGGCCGGGGCGGTAGGTGACCTCGGCGATGCGGTTCTCGCCGGGGCGCTTGTTGTCGCGTACGACGAGGGCGTGCAGAGCGTCACCCGAACGCGAGGTGACGGCGAGGCCGCTGATGCCTGATTTGATGTCGCCCCCGACCTGCTGCCACGGGGCGGCCTTCGGCTGCGCCGAGGACAGGCCGGTGCTGAGCACCACGGCAAGTCCCGCGCCCGTGGCGGCAATTGCGGTCAGGACGGTCTTACGCATGGTCAGGGACCTCTCGCTCGGTGCGTGACGCGCGTAGATTCGCGGCTGGCCGGACCGTAGTGGCCCGGACGCCGTGAGGCAAGGGGGAGTACCTTGACTGGTCTAATCGGCGGTTCGGGCCGCTGGTGCTGGTGCTGATGCCGCCGCCGGTGCGCGGTGCTCCTGCTTTTGCCCGGCGCTCACGGTGGCGCCCGGCCCGCGCTCCGGCCGGAGCAGCGTCGCCGCCAGGGCGATGCCCGCCGCCGCGATGCCCGTGGCCACCCAGAAGGCGAGGCGGTAGCCGTCGGCCGTGGCCGCCACGGCCTGCTCACCGTCCGCGAGCAGGCCCTCCGTGCGGCCGGCCGCCAGCGTGGTCAGGATCGCGAGGCCCAGCGAACCGCCCACCACCTGCGTGGTGTTGAACAGCCCGGAAGCCAGGCCCGAGTCCTCCGGGCGTGCCCCGCTCATCGCGAGCCCCGTCACCGCGGGCATCGCCGCGGCAAACCCGGCGCCGAGCAGCAGCATCGCGGGGAGCACGTCGACGACGTACGAACCGTCGGCGGGCAGGCGGCCGAGGAGTGCGAGGCCCGCGGTGATGAGGACGAGGCCCGCGAGCAGCGAACGGTAGGGGCCGAAGCGGCCGATCAGCCGGGCGGACAGGCCGACCATCAGGACGCCGATGGCGACAGGCGCGGGCAGGAAGGCGAAGCCGGTCTTCAACTCGCCGTAGCCGAGGACCCGTTGGAAGTAGAGCGCGCCGATGTACTGGAAGCCGTACATCCCGGCGATCATCAGGATCTGCACGGCGTTGGCGCCGGTCAGGGTGCGCGAGCGGAAGACGCGCAGGCGCAGCAGGGGGCGGGCCGTGCGGGTCTGGCGTACGGCGAAGGCGGCGAACAGGGTGAGGGAGAGCGCGGCGAGCGCGAGCGTGGTGGGTGTCCCGTGCTCGGCGGAGCCGACGATCGTGTAGACGGTGAGCATCAGCGCGCCGGTGATGAGCGCCGCGCCCGGGTAGTCCGCGCCCTCGGCGAGGCCCGTGCCGCGGTCGTTGCCCAGGACGCGGACCGCCGTGACGAGGGCCACGGCTCCGATCGGCAGGTTGATCAGGAAGATCCAGTGCCAGTTGAGCGCCTCGGTGAGCGCGCCGCCCAGGAAGGTACCGAGCGCACCGCCCGCCGCGCCGACCGCGCTGAACACCGCGATGGCCTTGGCCTGTTCGCGCGGCTCGGGGAAGAGGGCCACCAGCATGCCCAGTACGACCGCCGAGGTCATCGCCCCGCCGACGCCCTGCACGGCACGCGCCGCGATCAGCAGGCCCTGGTCGGTGGCGACTCCGCACAGCACGGACGCCGCGGTGAACACGGCGAGACCCGAGACGAACATCCGCTTGCGGCCGATGAGATCACCGAGCCGCCCGGCGAGCAGCAGCAGCCCGCCGAAGGCGATGAGGTAGGCGTTCACGACCCAGGCGAGGCCCGGCGCCGAGAAGCCGAGGTCGCTCTGGATGGCGGGCATGGCGACGGTCACGATGTTGCCGTCGATGATCGTCATCAGGAGTCCCGACGACAGCACGGCGAGCGATGTCCGGCGGGAGCGTGGGGTGGTGGACGGGGTCTGGACCCTGACGTCGGACACGACGAAAACCTCCATGAACTGCATAGGTGCACGACTTGTAACGGGGCTCATCGTGCGTGACCATGGAGGCCGCGAGAAGGAGGAACTTCGATGTCCCAAGGGAACACCGGTGTTACGGCGCAGGTGGTGAACGCGCAGGCGTGCCCGCTGCGCGAAGTTCTTGACAGGGTGGTGGGGAAATGGAGCATCCCGATCCTGGTCGCGGCGGCCCACGGCCCCATCCGCTTCACCGAACTGGAGCGCAGCATCGAGGGCATCAGCCGCCGCATGCTGACCCTGACCCTGCGGAACCTGGAGCGTGACGGACTGGTCACGCGCACGGTGTATCCGACGGTGCCGCCGAAGGTCGAGTACGAACTGACCGAGGTAGCCCAGGAGTTGCACGGCACGCTGCTGACCCTGACGGGGTGGGCGGAGCGGCACCGGGTGACGATCGCGCAATCGCGGGCTGACTATGACGAGAAGCGGGGGCTCGTGGACGCGTAGCCCCCGCCGCTCTGCGTGCGCCGGGGTCGGAACGGGGCCCAGGGCCGGGGTCGTGGCCGGGGCCGGTTACGGCTTGCGGGCCACCGCGCCATAGGCGTCGACCGGCGCAGCGTCCTCGGCTTCGGGGCGCCACCGCGTGACCTGGGAGACGCCGGGATCCACGAGCTCCAGGCCGTCGAAGAAGCCCGCGATCTCCTCGACGTCCCGCACGTGGTACGGGATCGCGCCGCTCTTGTTGTACGCGTCGGACGCCGCGATCATGCCCTCGCTGGTGGCGGTGCTGTCACTGATCACCAGGTAGCTGCCGGACGGCAGGCCCGCCATGAGCCGGGACACCAGGTCGCGCGCCTGCGCGTAATCCGCCACGTGACCCAGGGTGTTGAGGATCATCAGGGCGACCGGCCGGGAGAGGTCGAGCGTCGCGCTCGCGGACCGCAGGATCGCCTCGGGGTCGTAGAGATCGGCGTCGATGTACGCGGTCTCGCCCTCGGGCGTGCTGGTGAGCAGCGCGCGGGCGTGGGCCAGGACGAGCGGGTCGTTGTCGACGTACACGATCCGTGCGTCCGGGGCCGCGCGCTGGGCGACCTCGTGCGTGTTGTCGGCGGTCGGCAGGCCCGTGCCGATGTCCAGGAACTGGCGGATGCCCTGCTCCGTCACCAGGTGCCGGACCGCGCGGCCGAGGAAGTGCCGGCTCAGGAGCGCCACGTCGACCAGGCCGGGGAAGATCTCCTTGATGTGGTCGCCGAGTTCGCGGTCCTTCTCGTAGTTGTCCTTGCCGCCCACGAAGTAGTTCCAGAAGCGCGCGGAGTGCGGTGTGCTGGTGTCGATGCGCGCGCGTATGTCCGCGGCGGCGTCGGCTTGGGGGTCGCGGTCCGACACGGGGGCCTCCTGTAGGTGAGCGGTCCTGCTCGGTACTTGAAAGTCGGTACTTGAAAGAACGATCACCCGTCAATCTAGTTCCCGTGGCGATCCGGTTTCCGGTCGTTCCCGTTCCCGTGGGCCGGTCGGCGGCCTGTCAGAGGCCGGTCAGAGGCCGATCAGGGTCGGGTCGTCGGCGAGCGCCCTGAAGTACTCGCGGGGATCCGCCACCATCTGCCGTTCGGTGAGGTCCAGGAGGCCGCCGACGGCGTGCAGTTCGGCGGCCGTGGTGCCGTCCGTCTTGCGGATCACCTGCTCGATGCGGAACGTCTTGCGCTCGCCCCACAGGAACACGCAGGTCACCTCCACCTCGTCCCCCGCGCGCAGCTCGCTGAAGTAGCGGATGGTGTTCTCCAGGGCGACGGGACCGACCCCCTTGGCGAGCAGATCGGCCTGGTCGATGCCCGCCGCGCGCAGCACCGACCAGCGGGCGTGCTCGGCGTACTGCAGATAGACGGCCTGGTTGAGGTGGCCCTGCGAGTCCGTCTCGTACCCACGGACACCGATGCTCACGTAGAACTGCTCCGGCTGCTTTGCCTGCTCCGACACGACATTCCCTTCACACCACAATGGTTCTGTACGGTCACTTCGCCTCACCCGCTAGCTCCTGCGCGGAGAGGCCAGGAGATAGCGCACGCCGTGCGGCCGCTCGGCGTGTTCACCGACCTGCCAGCCCGCCGCCTCCAGCGCGCTCGCGCACGCCCGCAGCCCGTCCGGCGCCGCATCGCGCACGGCGACGGCCTCGGGCTGCGGGGTGTCACCCACCCGGTAGCCGTCGGGCCCCGGCGTGCGGCCGGCCGACTCCAGGGCGAGCGCGGCGGCCTGCACCAGATGCGTCCGCTCCCAGGCGCAGGGGCGGTCCCGCGCGCCGTCCGGATTGGTCATGCGGCGCATCTCCAGGAGCCCTTCCCAGGCACTGCGTACATCGCGTGCGCGGGCCGGGCTCCCGGCTCCGGGCGGCGGTATGGGCTCGGCGCCGGTGCGGGCGGCGAAGAGGCCGGAGGGAGCGGGGGCGGCCGGGGGAGGGGCCGGGACCTCGGCGGTGGGAGCGCTCGCCGCGCCGTCCCCCGCTGTGTCTTCCCGCGCGGCGGCTTCCCGTAAGCGATGGCCCGTGGGCGTCAGGAAATAGGCGTGCGGCGGACGGGGGTGCCGGAAGGCGAGGCGGTGGCGCACGAGTCCCGCCAGCTGTGCCTCGCTCCCGGCAAGACGGCCCGTCGCCGGGTCCGCGGCCTCGATGATCCGCCGCTGAGCGGTCGTCGGAGGCTTCGCCATGAGCCCACCCCTTCCCCAGGTCCACTTCGCCTGGTTCCGATAGTGCCTCGTGCCACTGACAACGGCCGCGCGACCCCGGCTACCGCTGGACGAAGACTCAGCGAACCGTTCCCGTGGCGAGGTCGACGACCTTCTCGGCGACGAGTTCCAGCGTGCGCCGGTCGTCGTCGGCGGTGCCGCGCTCGTCGGGCGTGCCGGGGTAGGTGTCGAGCAGGACGTCCGTGGCCCCGAGCCCGGCGAGCGCCTCCAGGTCGGCGCGGAGCTGGTCGACGCTGCCGTGCCCCAGGGGGCGCTGTGCCGTGTCGGGCTGCGGGGTGAGCCGCAGCTGGAGGCGGGGCACGAGGTCGGGCGCGGGACGTCCGGCGGCTTCGGCCTCCGCCGCGATCAGGGGCAGCGCCGTCCGCACGGCTTCGAGCGTCGGCATGAACGGGTGCCAGCCCTCGCCGAGGCGGGCCGCGCGGCGCTGGGCCGCGGGGGAGTTGCCGCCGACCCAGACGGGCAGGCGCGTCGCCGGAGCGGGAGCGTTGCGGATGCCTTCGTAGGCGACGTACCGGCCCTGGAACGAGGTGGTCTCCTCGCTCCACGCGGCACGGATCGCCGTCAGGTACTCGTCCGTGATCGCGCCGCGCTCCTCGAAGGGGACGCCGAGCGCCTCGTACTCCGCGCGGGACCAGCCGACACCGGCGCCCAGGATGAAGCCCGCTTCGTTGAGCTGGTCGATGTTGGCGGCGAGGCGGGCGGTCTGGAGCGGGTGGCGGTAGGGGATCACGGTGATCGTCGTGCCGAGCCGCAGCCCCGGTACGCGGCCCGCGAGATGCGCGGCGAGCACGAACTGGTCGTAGAACGGGGCCGGATAGACCGCGTGCACGTCCGGGGTGACCGTGATGTGGTCGGAGATCATCGCGAAGCCGAATCCGATGTCGCGGGCATCGGTCGCCTGGCGGACGAGGGAGTCGGGGGTGGTGCCGGAGCCGAAGTTGAGGAGGTTCACGCCGTATCGCATGACCCCAAGTTTTGATGATCTTGGGGGCGCGTGTCGAACCGGGGTCCTGGCCCGGACCGGGGTCCTGGCCCGGACCGGGGTCCTGGCCCGGACCGGGCCGACCGGGGGAGACCGGCCGGCCCGAACGTCCGCTACTTGCTCATCGCGAAGCGCATCAGGGCCTGCTCGTCGCCCTGCTTGATCTTCCCGGTCTCGTTGATGACCTGGAGCTTCCAGGCGCCGCCTTCACGGACCGCCTTGGCCACGGCGCAGCCGTTGTCGTTGGTGAGCAGGCTCGGCCAGATGTCGGCGACCTGCTGGGTGCTGCCGCCCGTGGCGTCGTACACCTTGAAGCTGATGTTGCGCGCGTTCTGGAAGGCGCTGCGCTTCTTGTACGCGGCGGCGACGAACACGATGGACGTGATGTTGTCCGGCACGCGCTCGAACTCGACGGTCACCGTCTCGTCGTCGCCGTCACCCTTGCCGGTCTGGTTGTCCCCGCTGTGCACCAGCGAGCCGTTGCCCAGCGGGTCGAGGGAGTCGAGACCGGCGAGGCGCACCGGGTCCGCCCCGGCCATCGCGATGGCGATCAGGTCGAGGTCGGTGCCGGCCTTCTGGCGGAGCTTGCCCAACACCCCACCGCTGCTGCCGACCGTGGGGTCCCAGGACACTCCTATGGACAGACGGGTCACTCCGCCGAGATCCGCCGGTCCGTCTTCCTTCTTGAGCGTGATCATTCGTGATCCTTCTTGGTGGTGAGAGTGCTATATGGGACAGAGTGTGCCTGGTTTTACGGACGGATGTTCCAGCTCGCCACCACCGGGCGGCCGTGCTCCGTGCTGAGGCGGCAGACCGTCCCGGTCGCCAGCTGGAACAACGCCCCGCCCGAAACCGGCAGTCCCAGGCGCCGGGCCGTCAGGACCCGCAGGAAATGGGAGTGCGCGAAGAGGACCACGCTGCCCTCGTAGTTGGCGAGAGCGGCGTCGACCTTGGCCAGCATCCTGTCGGCCCGGTCGCCGATCTGCTCCGGGCTCTCACCGGGGTGCTCGGCGGGGCCCGGGGCCACTCCGTCCGAGAACAGGTACCAGTCGGGGCGGGTGCGGTGGATCTCCACCGTCGTGATCCCTTCGTACGCCCCGTAGTCCCACTCGCTCAGGTCGGGGTCGACCCGCGCCTGGGGGAATCCCGCGAGCCGCGCCGTGTCCCGGGCCCGCTCCCGGGGGCTCACGAACGCCGCGCCGATGCGGAACCTGCCGATCAGCGGTGCGATCCCCTGCGCCTGCTCCTTGCCGTTCTCGGTCAGCGGGATCTCCGTCCAGCTGGTGTGCTGCCCGGTCAGGGACCACTGGGTCTCGCCGTGCCGGACGAGGAGCAGGTCACCCATGGTGCACAACTTCCTGTTCTGTCGGTGGTGGGCGCACCGGCAGGACCCCGACGGCCCCCCCCCCCAGTAAATACCCCCCCCGGGCCCGCCCCGGCGCATAAAAAAAAAAAACAACACACAACACGCCCACCACAGC
>NZ_JBHUZJ010000061.1:0-60038 GCF_042667685.1 Streptomyces sp. NPDC057302
GCCCCCCAGGGGGGGCCGCCGCTCAGGGCTCTTTCACAGCGCGGTGACGCCCGCAGCCGTCACCGCCAGGGCCAACACGGCCAGGGTCGTGCGCAGGAGGTGCCACCGGCGCCACAAGGGCCGTGGGTCCTCCCAGTCCGCGGGGAGCTGCTGGGGGTCGTCGACGGACTTGACCCGCCGGTTGATGGGGACGTTGCACAGGTGGGAGACGGCCGAGACGCCCAGCAGGAGCACGGCCGCCACCACGAACAGGGCCCGGGTCCAGCCCTCGCTCGCCACCGCAAGCACCGCTTCGACAAGGGTGCTGCTCAGCACGATGACCGGCATGGTGGGATCCCAGTTCCGGCCGAGCAGTCTGTGCGCGTACACGTACGTGCCGGTCTCCATCGCGAAGAGCGCGGGCAAGACGCTCAGCGCGACCGCGAACAGCACACCTGCGGTGACACCGCTGCCCAGCAGGGCCGCGATGGCCAGCACGTCATTCACGGCGCGCTGTTCCCCGCCGGGTGGGTGTCCACGGTCAGCTGCGCGATCGAGCGCATGGTGGCGTTGCGGAAGTAGGCGGCGAACGCCTCGGGAGAGCTGGTGTCGCGCTCCTCGGCGAGGTAGGGGGCGAGCTTCTCCTCCAGGATGTGCACGCCCTTCTGCGCGGCCATGTGCTTGCCGACGGCCGCGAAGTCGCCCTCGTAGTGGATGACCCGGATCAGTGTCTCGTCCTTCACGAAGACCCCGGTGCCCAGCAGCCGGCCCGCCGCCTGGCCGCTGTCCCCGGTGAAGTCGGGCCGGTCCACCCGCTGGAAACCCTCGAAGATCGCGGCGATCTCGTCCTCGTGACCGGGCTTGATCCGATAGGTGATGGCTGCGTAGGGCATCAGATTCCTCCGTCGACTTCAATGGTGGTGCCGGAGACGTAGGCGGACGACTCCCCGGCGAGATAGAGCACCGCGCCGGCGACGTCCTCGCACGTGCCGAGCCTGCCCAGCGCCGTCATGGCCGTGAGCCGCTCGATCAGGTGCGGCGGCAGTCCGCCGCCCGGCTCGGTCTCGGTCACCCCCGGGGCGACCGTGTTGACGCGGATACCGCGGGTGCCCAGCTCCTTGGCCAGCGCCCGGGTGAACCCGATGAGCGCCGCCTTGGACGCGCTGTAGTGGACGCCCAGCGGACGGCCGCGCAGGGCGACCGAGGCACCGATGTTCACCACCGACGCCCGCTGCGCCAGGAGCCCGACCAGGGACTTGGTGACCAGGTAGGCGGAGGTGGTGTTGTGGTTCATCACCCGGTGCCATTCGTCCTGCTCCAGGTGCTCGAAGGCGACGTGTCCATCGACGCCGACGTTGTTCACCAGCACGTCCAGGCCCTGGAACCGCTCGCCCACGACGGCCGCGAGCGCCTGGGCGCCCTCGCCGGTGGTGACATCGGCCTGGACCAGGACGAACTCTGCTCCGCTCTCGTCGAGTTCGGCCTCCAGCGTCTTGGACGCCTCGTTGTGCGTGCGGTGGGCCACCACGAGGCGGGCGCCGCAGCGGGCGAAGGCCAGCACCGTCGCCCGTCCGATGCCGCGGGTTCCGCCGGTGACCAGCACCCGCTTGCCCGCCAGGCCGCTGCCCGGCGCCTGGACCACAGCGGTCATCGGACCGCGCCGGCCCGCGGGGCGGCGGCGATCAGCTGCAGGAGCATGCGCGGCGTCTCGGCCTCGGCGACGGCGTCGTCGTCCAGGACGATGCCGTGCCTGCGGTCGAAGACGCCGGTGACCTGGAGCAGGGCCAGGGAGTCGTAGCCGAACTCCAGGAAGGGGGTGTCAAGGGCGCTGTCCCCCTCGAAGGTCATTCCCTCCTCCGGAGCACCGACGCATTCGAGCAGCAGCTCACCGAGTTCGGCCAGGGATATGTCACTCACAGTGGTTCCTTTCGGTCTTCCTACGGAGGGTTCGATGGAGAGGGGCGGATCAGTTGGCCCTCGCCAGCAGGGGTGGACCGGCGGCACCGGCCACCCCCAGGGGGTCGAGATCGAGTTGGGGCGAGGAGTCCAGCAGGGCGCCGTAGAGGTGGTCGATGCCGGGAGAGGGGTCCAGCCCCAGGGTGCGGCTGAGGGCCGCCCGCAGCTGGTGGTAGATCCCCAGCGCGTCGCTGCGGCGCCCGGCGCGGTACAGCGCAAGCATCAGCTGCTCGTGCAGACCCTCGTGCAGCCGGTAGCGGGCCGCGAGTCCGGAGAGCTCACCAACCAGCTCATAGTGGCGGCCGAGCCTCAAGTCGGCCTCGATTCGCCGGTGAAGAACGCTCATCCTCGACTCCTCGAGCCGGGTGGCCTCCACCTCCAGGAGCACCCCGCGCTGGACGTCGGCCAGCGCGCGGCCGTTCCACAGGGCCAGCGCACGGCCCAGGTAGTCCGAGGCGGCGGCCCAGTCGCCCTGCTCCAGGGTCCGGTGGCCGGCCGAGGACAGCGCTTCGAACTCCCTGACGTCCACGACGCCGCCGTGGGTGTCCAGGCGGTAGCCGCCGGACTCGGTCACCAGCACGCTCTTGGCGCTGCTGGGCAGCCCGGTGTACTGCTCGCCCAGTGCGGAGGCGATCAGGTGGCGTATCTGCAGGATGTAGGTCTGCAGGGTGGTCTGCACACTGCGCGGCGGGTTCTCCCCCCACACCTCCTCGACGAGCGTGGCCACCGAGACGGCCTCGTCGGCGTGGACGGCGAGCAGCGCGAACACCTTGCGCGGCTTCACAGCGGTGAGGTGCAGGTGCACCCCTGCGTGGGCGGCTCTGAACGGGCCGAGAAGACTGATGTCCATCCGAGGAACTCCTTGGGGAACGAAGTGGGGTCAGCCGGCAACGGGCGACAGCGGGGCCCCGGTGTGCGGCGCCCTCTCGCCCAGCGCCTCTGCGACGGCGCTGGGCGCGTGGTGTCCACGAACGAAGAAGTGGGCGCCGGGAACGCTGTGCAGGGCGAAGCCCGCGGTGGTGCAGTGCTCCCAGGCCTGGATGTCGGCTGCCGGGACCATCTGGTCCCCGGTGCCCGCGAAGGCCCTCACGGCGCAGGAAAGAGCGGTGATGGGCGCGCAGCGCAGGCTGCGTGCCAGTTGGAGGTCCGCCCGCAGCGTGTCCAGGGTCATGCTCAGCCACTCGGGGCGGCTGAGCAGGGCCTGGGGCATGCTCTCTTCGTCGTTGAGGGAGGCGATCAGCTGCTCGTCGGAGAGGCCGGGCGCCCCGGTGGCGTCCAGCAGCGCGGACGGCAGCTGTGGCGCGGCGCACGCGCCGACCAGCAGCAGGTGCGGCGGCCTGCGCCCCAGTTGGGCCCGGTGCAGCGCGAACCGGTAGGCGACCAGCGCCCCCAGGCTGTGTCCGTAGAAGGCGTGGGGGCGCTCATCGAGCAGCGGCCCCAGATCGTGCTCCAGCTCTTCGACCAGCCGCGTCCCTTCGGTGATGCGTTCTTCCCGCAGCCTGGATTCCCTACCGGGCAGCCGCACGGGCAGCACTTTCACATCCGGTCCGACGTGCCGCTGCCAGCCGGCGAAGGTCATGGCACCCGCGCCCGCGTGGTGGAAGCACAGCAGGTTCAACCGCTGTGTTTCCCCGGCGGGCGGTTCTGCGGCCGGCGGCCGTACCGCAAGATATCGATGCACCGGTCAGCCCCCCCTATCCCTTCGACACCGCTGCGTGCAGTGGGGTATGAGCCTGGCTCGGGGTTCTGGAAGGACGCTCAATGACTCCTTGAGCTTTGGACGGGGGCGCTCAGGGCCGGCAGCAGTCCCGCGACGGGTCCGGCCGTGCGTGAGCCCGAGAATCCGGGGTCGTGCACGGCCGCGCTGACCGTGTACCGGTCGGCGACGGTCCAGCTGTGGAACGCCCATTCGCCGCCCGTTCCCGGTGATCCGTCGGGCCGCTGCAGCTGCACCCGTTCGTCGGGCGCGGTGAAGCCGAACTCGCAGAACCTGAAGCGCAGTCCCTGGCCGATCGCTTTGCTGTAGGCCTCCTTGAGCGTCCACAGCCGCACCAGTTCCCGGTTGCGGTGCTCCTCCTCGATGGCCGCCAGGGCTTCGAGTTCATAGGGGGTGCACACCTGGCGTTCGGTGCCCAGGGCGAGCATCCGCCGGTCCTTGAACTCGGTGTCGACGCCGACCCGCCGGTGCCGGGTGAGGCCCACGACCAGCAGTTCCTCGGTGTGGCTCAGGCTGATGTCCAGCTGGTCGATGCCCCGCAGGTAGGGGCGGCCGCCGGGCTTGTAGGCCAGGTCGAGGTCCTGGGGGCTGACGCCGAGCACCGCGCCCGCGGCGGATTTCAGGAACAGCCGGGAGGCGACGAACCGCTCCCTCATCTGTGCCAGGCCGATCTGGTCCACCCGCCGGTGGTCGCAGCCCAGGGCCGCGACGACGTCCGGGGCGGCCACGTCGGCGGGCAGCCAGTCCTGCACCGGCGACCAGACCACTGCCGTGCCGCGCGAGGCGACGTCTTGGCGCACCCGCTCCCAGGAGCCCGCGGGGCCGTGGTTTTGCAGCGGGCGCATCACGTCACCGGCTGCCCGCGGAGCACGGCCAGGCGTTCTCTGAGATCGCCGAGGGTAAACACGCCGTCGAACAGGTCGGCCAGGGAGGCCGCTGCCAGCTCCGGGACGCGTTCTTCCAGGGCGCACTTGAGCTCGATCATCGTTACCGAGTCGAAGACGAGGTCGTCCTGCGGGCGGCGGGTCCCGGCGCGTTCGGCGGCTGGTTCGCCCAGGACGCGGGCCGTGGCATCCAGTAGGTCCTGGTTCACGGGATTCTCCTCAACTCGCCATGGATGGACTTGACGTGGGATGGCACAGGCAGGTGCTCAACGACCGATCGAGGTGGCGTAGAGGTCGTAGCTGCGGGCGTCCTCGAAGCGGGAGAGCAGCTCGTGGACGAAGCGGTCCGCCGCGGCCGCCGGCGCGGCGGCGGCCGTGCTGTCCAGCCGCCGCAGGATGCGGGCCAGCGCCATGACCGCCCACAGGGGTTCGCCCAAGAACCCGCCGCTGCCCGCCTGGTGGCGCCAGGTCCCCAGGCAGGCGGCGCCCGCCGCGATCAGCGCATAGCGGTCGGCCAGGGCGTAGGCCCGCGGGCTCACGGCCCGCTCGCCGGGGCGTGAGCCCAGCGCCGTACAGGCGGCGCGCAGTGCGGACAGCTCGGCGCCGAGCCTGGCCGCGGATTCTCCCAGGTGGGCGGCGAACTCCCCGTGTGCCGCGGCCGCATGGGCCATCGAGGATTCCAGTGATCCCAGCAGGCAGTCGCCGTCCGGGGCCAGCACCAGCTCGTCGGGGCGCACGGGCGCCAGATCGTCGCCGAAGGGCTGGAACAGGGCGGCGGGTGCCTGGCCCCCGCCCGGGGCCCGCAGGCCCGGCACCTGGAGCAGGTGGTCGATGAGGACGCCCCGGCTGGCGGCGCCGCCCGCGCTGCCCAGGCCGATCATGGGCAGGTCGCGTACCGCCTTCTGGAAGATGCCATAACTGCCGCTCCTGGCGTAGGACTCGGAGCCCAGCACGATCGACAGGTCGTACACCGCCTCGGTCAGGACGGTCGGCAGCAGGTATTTGACGGCGGCGCTGAAGGTGTTGCTCTGGCGGGGCAGCTCATGCACGGCCCGGGTGGCCACCAGTCCCAGGGCGTCGCACAGCAGCAGGTCGGCGAAGGCGTCGGCCAGCGCGGTCCGGGTCCGGGGGCTCTGCAGCGAGGCGCGGCTGCGCAGCCGGCGCGAGCGGGCGAATGCCACGGTGGTGCGCAGCGCCGTGTCGGCGCAGCCCAGTGCCATGGAGGGGCCGATGGCGCGGGTGAGGGGGAAGGCCCGGCGGGCCAGCTCCCCGGCGGCGCCCGCCCGGCCCACCAGCTGCTGCGTGGTGACGGGGTGTGCGCAAAACTGCAGGCCGTGCACCAGACAGCCGCGGATGCCGGTGGTCTCGTAGCGGCCGAGCAGCGCGGCGCTGGCGCTGTCCGCGTCCGGCCCCTCGATGAGGAAGGCGCTGCTGCCCTGCCCGGCGTCGGGGCCGTCGGCGAAGATGAGCAGTGACTGGGCGCGGGCCGCGTTGTTGAGGGCCTCCTTGCGGCCGTTGAGCCGGTAGCCCGCCCCCTGTGCGAGGGCCGAGAACCGGTTGCGCAGAAAGTCGTTGCCGGTGGGCGGCTCCGGATAGGCGCAGGCGATGCGGCCGCCGCCCAGCAGCAGGTCGGCGACGGCACGCTGCTGGGCGGCCGTCCCGTCCGCCCACACGATGACCCCGGCCAGGTAGGAGGTGACGCCGTAGCCCAGGCCCAGGGAGGCGTCCCGGCGAAAGACGGCACGCAGCACGCGGGCGAGCACGTCCAGACGCTCCAGCCGGCCGCCCAGCCGCGCGGGCACGAACTCGGCGTTCAGCCCGAATTCGTCGAGCGCCCGCTCGGCGGCGGCCAGCGGCCGGCCGGCCGCGTCGGCCGCCAGCAGCTGCTCGACGCCGAGCGGGTTTCCGGGATCGTCCAGATCGCCCAGTCTGTGCTCGAGCCGGGCGATGCGCTCCTGCGCGCCGGCCTCCGACGTGTCCGCCCTGCCGGCCCTGCCGGCCCTGCCGGCCTTGTTCGCCACTGTCGTCATGTCGCCCCTCCGTCCCTGTGCGCAACCTGTGCCGTGCCTGAGTGGTCGTCAGGGCTCAAGAGGACCTCAAGTGCTGGCCACGAGGGTTCTCGTCGGGGCCGGGGCCGGGGCCGGCCGCGTAGCGCAGCGCGTCGCCGTAGTACTGGCTGCCGCCGGGCAGCCAGAAGCCGCCGTAGGCCACCAGGGCGTACCACACGGGCCGGACCAGGCGGTTGACGACGATCCGGGCGAGCGGGCCCTGCGGCGCTGCAGCGGGCACGGGTGCGGGTGCGGGTGCGGGTGCGGCGGATGTCTGCGCGGCGGATGTCTGTGTCGTGTGCGTCATGCCTTCATCCCCTTGTCTCTTCTCCTGGAACGGGAAGGGGAATGTGGCCCGTTGCGCTCGGCGGGTGCTCAAGCAGAGCTCAAGCATCCCGCCGATCATGCGGCCGGGCGGCCGGCCGGCCGGCGCGGGGCCTGGCTCAGACCGGCTCCTGCTCGACGAGCGGGCCCGCGCTCAGGGCGGACAGCACGCCCGCCAGGTGGACCGCGTCGCTGCGCGGGCCGCGGCAGACGGGCAGCACCTTGGGTCCCTTCGCCCCGCCGATCCGTCGCAGGAACGGGGAGAGGACCGCCTTGGGCCCGATCTCCACCACATGGGTGGGGGCGTGCTCGGCCAGCAGCAGCCGGGTGGCATCGGCGAACCGCACCGGGGAGGTGATCTGTGTGGTCCAGTACGCGGCGTCGAGCGGCCCGTCGTGCCTGCGGCCGTACACCGTGGAGTAGAAGGGCAGCTGGGGCTTTCCGCCGCTCAGCCGCTGGGCCACCGTCTGGAACGGCGGCGCCGAGGGTTCCATCAGCGGCGAGTGGAAGGCGTGGGTCACCTTGAGGAACGTGCTGGAGATGCCGCTGGCGTCCAGCCGTTCCTGGGCCCGGTCCAGTCCGGCGAGGTCCCCCGAGAGGATCGTGGCCCGCGCCGCGTTGAGCGCGGCGATGGACACGCGGGGTTCGCCGGCCGTCACCTCGGCGGCCTCGAAGGGGTCCGCGCAGGTGGCCATCATGCCGCCGCCCGGCGGCAGTTCCTGCATGATCGCGCCCCGGTGGGAGACCAGCTCGGCGGCGTCCGCGAGGGTGAGCGCGCCGGCGACGGCGGCCGCCGCGAACTCCCCTATGCCGTGGCCCAGCACGGCCTCCGGGCGCACGTCCTCCTCCAGCAGGGTCATGGCCAGGGCGTATTCGACCGCCAAAAGCGCCGGCTGGGTCACCGCGGTCTCATGGATGCGGGGGTCCTCGGAGAGCACCAGCTCGGTGACCGACACCCCGAAGTGGGGCAGCACCGCGGCCGCGGCCTCCCTCAGGTGGCGGCGGAAGCTGGTGGAGTTGCGGTACAGGCCCACGGTCATGCCCAGGTGCTGGCTGCCCTGCCCGGTGAACACGAACGCGGTGCGGATCGGTGAGGATGCCCCGGGCCGGGCCGCGCTGAGCGCCGCCAGGTACCAGGCCAGCTCCCGCACGGTGGGCTGGTCCCACAGGTCGGCCGGATCCAGGACGAGCCCGAAGGCCTCCTCGATCTCCCCGAAGAGGCTGAGCATGGCGACCGAGTCCAGGCCCCGTTTGAGCAGGGGGGTGTCCAGCGACACCTCGCCGTGCACATACCGGCCGGCGTGTTCCCGCAGCCAGGCGGCGAACACCTCTTCCTGGGGACCTCCCGGTACCACTGCACTCATGTCCTGTTCCTTCGTTGAGGAGTGAGCCTGGCGGGCTCCGACAGTGCCGCCAGTTCGTCGTCCAGGTGCTCGCACAGGGGGCGCAGCCGCCCGTTGAGGAACAGCTCCCGCATCGCGCCGCGTTCCACCTTCCCGCTGCTCGTCCGGCGCACCGTGCCCGGGCGGACCAGGAGCACCCCGCCGACGGGCACTTCGAACTCCTCGGTGATGCACCGTCCGACGTCGGCGGCCAGCGCACCGAAGTCCAGGTCGTACCAGCGCTGGGTGCGCACCTCCTGCACGATCACGATCCGTTCGCGTTCCCCGCTCACGCCGAAGGCGGTGCCCGCCCCGAACAGGGCGCTGATCTGCTGTACGGCGTACTCCAGGTCGTGCGGGTACAGGTTCCGCCCGGCCACCACGATCATGTCCTTGATCCGGCCGGTGACGTAGAGGTGGCCCTCTTCCAGGGTGCCCAGGTCCCCGGTCCGCAGGAAGGGTGATCGTCCGTCCGCCGTGGCGGCGTTGAAGGTCCGCGCGGTCTCGGAGCGGTTTTGCCAGTATCCGGCCGCGACGCTCGCGCCGCGTACCCAGATCTCGCCGATCTCGCCGTGCGGCAGCACGGTCCGGGTCTCGGGTTCGACGATGTGTATCTCGCCGCCGGCCGGCCGGCCGCTGGAGAGCAGGGTGCGGGCGGGCTGTCCCTCGCGCGGTCTGCGGATCAGGTTCTTCTCCAGGCCCGCCACGTCCACGGCGAGTTCGGCGCCCTGCTCGCCCGCGGGGGTGGCGGCGACCAGGAGGGTGGACTCGGCCAGGCCGTATCCCGCGGTCATCGCCTGCGGCCGGAATCCGGCCGGGGCGAAGCGCTGGGTGAAGGCGCGCCGTGTCCCGGCGCGCAGCGGCTCGCCGCCGCTGACCGCCGTGCGCCAGCCCGACAGGTCGAGTCCGGCCAGCTGTTCGTCGCTCACCCGGCGCACGCAGAGGTCGTAGGCGAAGTCGGGGGCGCCGCTCACGGTGATCTGGTGGTCCCCGATGGCCTGGAGCCAGCGCACCGGGTGGCGGACGAACGCCTCGGGCGAGAGCAGCACGCTGGTGCCGCCCAGCCACAGCGGGTGCAGCAGCTGGCCGACCAGGCCCATGTCGTGGTGGAACGGGAGCCAGCCGCCGATGGACTCCCCCGGTGAGGTGCCCAGCGCTTCCACGAGCGCCCGCTGATTGGCCATCAGGTTCTCGTGGGTGACCGCGACCCCGCGCGGGGCGCCGGTGGCCCCGGAGGTGTACTGCAGATAGGCCACCGCGTCCGGCACGTGTTCGGGCATCCGCCAGGGCGCGGAGGCGGGCACGGCGTCGGCGGCCAGGCACAGGATGCTGCCCGATGCGGGCCGCACGAGCAGCCGGGACACATCGGGGGCCTGCGCCGCGTCGGTGAGCACGACGGCGGGCGCCGCGTCCTTGACGATCCCCGCGACCCGGGCCTGGTTGTGGCCGCGCCGGTGGCTCGAGGGCACCGGCACGGCGATGACCCCGGCGTACAGGCAGGCGAGGAAGCTGATGGCGAACTGGTGGCGCGATTCGTGCATGAGCAGCGCCCGTTCGCCCTGCACGCCCCGGTCCTGGAGCCATCCCGCAAGGACGCGCGCGGAGGCGTCGAGGCTGCGGTAGGAGACCGTCCCTGTCCGTGCGCGCGCACCGTCGTCGGGGAGCAGGACCATCGCTTCGCGCTGGGGCGACTGCTCGACGCGGGTACGCAAGAGTTCGATGAAGTTCCGGTGACCTTCCAATGGTTCCCCCTGGCAAGAGTGGGCGCAGGCTCCCACCCATGCCGGTGCCCGCAACGACCCGGACCAGGAACATATGTGCGGACAGTGGAGACTGGCTCGATCACGGCTCGGCGTACGGGGTCCGGGGCGCGCTCCGGGTCCCGCCCGTGGGCGTCCGTGTCAGGCTCCCCCGTCGGCGGTCAGACAGCGGCCCCTGCCAGGTGCCGCTCGCCGTGGGGGGTGCGGGCCGCGTGCAGGGCGTGCAGGAATCCCGTCGCGGTGCCGGCCTGGCCCACGCTCTGGCGCAGCAGTTGCCATGCCTCTTGCCGGTCGGCCCAGCCGGCGCCGAAGGCGGCGCCGAGTTCGGCGCGTGCGGCCTCGGCCCAGGCGTGCCCGGCCAGCCGGTGGCGCGTGGAGTCGAGGCGGATCTGGCGCAGCAGCATCAGTTCGGGGGCCTGTTCCAGGCCGGTACGCGCGGCGGCCTGGCCGGCGGCGTCCAGGGCGTCGGCGACGCCGCGGCACTGCGCGAGCTCGGCGTCCAGGGCCAGGTCGGCGGCCATCAGCCCCCGGCTGAAGCGTTCCTCCTGGGCGAGGAACCCGGCGACGGCCCGCGCGGTGTGCTCCGGCAGGCCGGTCCTGGCCAGCACCGCGGGATCCTGGACGAGCTGTCCGATGAGCTGGGCCCAGCCCTCCGAGCGCAGCGCGCACAGCGACCACCGCTCGGCCAGGCAGAGCGCGGAGGGGCGGGCGGCGTACTCGGCGATGTGCCCGATGGCGTGCTGGAGGTGGCCGTAGGACAGCGGGGTGATGCCGGTGTCCACGCTGAGCAGCGAGAGACCGGGCAGGCGCACCGGTGTCACCTGGGCCCGCGCTCCTGGCCGGCTGATCAGCCTGACCTTGTGGGCGGGCGGCAGCAGGCCCCGCTCGCGGATTGCTCCGACCAGGCCAAGGAGCACCTCGCCGAAGCGGGGCAGCGCCAGTGCGCCGTCCGTGCCCGGTGCGCCGCTCCTCAGGCCCCTCCCGGTCCGCAGCAGGCGCCAGTTGTGCTCGCGGGTGCCCTGGCCGAGCCCCGCCGCCCGCGCCCATGACTGGGCGAGGGGGGCCAGGTCCACGACGGGCGCGGTGACGCCGATGTGCTGCCGGGGTGTTCCCGGCAGCGGGGGCAGCACCGGGCCCGAGCACCGCCGGCCCTCCTCCCGGGCGGCAGTGGCCGGCACAGCGCCGCCGCCCGCCCGCTGGCGGCGGCGCTGTACCAGCCACTGCCAGATCTCCCCCACCCGTTGCCCGGCCTCGGCGCGCTGCGCCTGGCACGCCGCGCGGCGGCCGTCCTCGTCGGCCTCCAGGTCCAGCGTGGTGCGCAGGGCGGGCGCCGGGGGCCCGCCGTTGCCGGCGAGTTCCGTGACCAGGCGGGACAGGCGGAGAAAGGCGATCTCGTCGCCGAGGCGTGCCGCACGCCGCTCGGCGGGCTCGGGGTCGCGCCCGGCCAGCCCCCGCCGCTCCAGCTGGAGATCGGCGAGCAGTTCCTCGACGTCCTCGACCTCGCCGCCCGCCGCGCGGCCGTGCTCCCGTCCGGCAAGCGGCGGTTGGGCCACGCCGGGGGGCCAGGGGCCCGGGGTGCTCGCCGGGCGGGCCTCTGCCACGTCGAACCCGTCGATGGCCAGGTTCGTACGCTCGTCACGGATCATCGGGTGGCCCTTCGCTCGCTGGGAGAACCGTTGCCCGAAGCGTCGCCAGACGCCTCCAGTCCAGGTCGAGGCCCGCTGGAAGGGCAGGCTCTCCGGCGTTCCTTGAGCACTTCCTGACCGCCCAAAGACACCATGCCAAGGCACAGGCCCAGTCCGCAGGACAACCGAAGTGGTGGCAGATGTGAAAGCAGCCCTGTTGCTGCGGCGCGCTCTGGACGCGGTGTGGCAGAGCCTGATGGCCTTCGGCCTGATCTACACGGTCGGCGAGATGAAGCGGCTGGAGGATCTGCCGCACGACGCGGCGCAGCCGCTCGACGCTCCCCCGCCGGGCCACCCCGAAAGGCTGTGCCCCGACATTCCGCTGACGGCGGCCGAACACGCGCTCGCGCTGGAACTCAAGAGCGGCTGAGAGGCAGCCCGCTGCGGGCGGGCGGGCGCACCGGGCGCCGGGTGCCCGGTGGTTTTCGGGCCCCGCACACGTTCGTCGCCCACGAGGCCTGAGGTCTCGTGGGCGACGAATTCTTTCTTTCCCGCGCTGTGCGTGGGGAATTCAGCTGTTCAAGCGGCTGGAGGACTCCCTGGGTGGCGCTCCGGCAGGAACCTTGAATTGTTCACCATAAAATCCTGCCGCATATCCGGCGCTCGTAGGGATCGGCTGGAGTGCCCGTCGGTTGCGGCCGGATCATCAGGCTGCGAAGAGGTCGAAGGTGGAAGTCCGCCGGGGTCCCGCGATGACGTCCAGCTGCGGGTCGACGCTGAGCATGGCCTGATGCAGCCGCTGGAGCTGGGGCGAGGGCTCGACACCGAGATCGCCGATCAGCCGCACGCGCAGTTTGCGGTAGACCTCCAGCGCGGAGGCCTGCCGGCCCGACCGGTAGAGCGCCACCATGGCCTGCGAATGCAGTCCCTCGTGCTGCGGGTGGCGTGCGGTCAGTTCGGCGAGTTCGGCCAGGAGTTCGCCGTGCCGTCCGAGCCTGAGATCGGCGTCGATCCGCCGTTCCACGGTGACCAGCCGGCTCTCCTCCAGGCGCATGACCTCGATCTCCAGGATGGGGCCCACCTGCACGTCCACCAGTGCGGGCCCGTTCCACAGGTCGAGTGCCTGGCGAAACCGGTCGGCGGAGACCTCGTTGGCGCCCGCCTCGAAAGCGGACTGCCCCTCGGCGACCAGGTGGTCGTACTGGTGGACGTCCACGCAGTCTGGGGGTATCTGCAGCAGATACCCCCCGTGCCGGGTCGCGAGGATGTCCTTGGCGCCGTTGGGGGCGCCCGGGCCCATCGCCGTGCCCAGCCTCCTGCGCAGCTGAAGGATGTATGTCTGCAGGGTGGTGAGCGCGCTCCTGGGCGGCTCGGTCTCCCAGATCTCGTCCATGAGCGTGGGAACGGGCATCACCCGCCCCGGATAGAGGGCCAGGAGCGACAGGATCTGTCGCGGCTTACCCGCTGTCGGAACAATCGAACCCCCGTTGACTTCAGCACTCAACGGACCCAGAACCTGAATCTTCACGTTCTCCTCCGTACCTCGTCGAGTTGCTCTTCGAGTTCCTCTCAGTGGCCTGAAACAAGCGCCCCGAGCAAGCTAGCCGGATCCGTGCGGGGCAAGCGGATTCCTCTACCCGCCTTCTAGTTGGTCTCCAACCGTGGTGTGGCGAGAACGAGACAATCACCGAGGATTTCTCGTTCCGGAATGCCGGAGCGATCTCCATGGGCCGCCGAGGGCCTTGAGAACGTACGGACGGAAAACATGACAGACCTTATGACGGAATTCATGACGGGCTTTAGGGCGGGCTCTGGGGCGGGCCTTGCGGCGGGGGGGGGGCGGCGGGGCGGTGCGCGGTTCAGACCGCCCACATGCCCTGGGCGGCGTATTCGGCGTGCGGCCAGGTCCTGACCGCGGGGGCGCCGGGGGGCACCAGGCTGGGCACCGTCAGGTCCCACAATGCGCCGACCCGGTGGCGCAGTTCGGCGTAGGGCATCGCGGTCTGCGACATCACCTCGATCACGCAGACCGCGGCGGCCACCAGTGTCTCGGGGCCCTCCGGCCGCGGCCGGAGGCGCAGTTCGCCCGCCTCGCGGGCCTGGCGCAGCAGTTCCCAGACGGTGCGGATCCAGACCCCGTGCAGGTCGCCGGCCGGGGGCAGGTGCCCGGCGCGCTCGCGGGCGATCCGGAAGCCGGCCCGGACGGCCGGCTCCTCCTGGAGTGTGCGGGCCAGCCAGTAGGTGAGGTCGATGAGCGACTGCAGCGGCGAGACGCCCGCGGCCCTGAGCTCCGCCACCGCACCGTCCAGGAGATCGTGGCCGCGGCGCAGCACCGCGTGCGCGAGGTCCTCCTTGGAGGTGAAGTGGAAGTACAGGGCTCCTTTCGTCACTCCGGCCGCGGCGGCGATGCCGCTCAGGCTCGCGTTCGCGTATCCGTGGCGATGGAAGAGCTCGGCGCCGGCGTGCACCAGGCGTTCGCGGGTCCGTTCCGATCGTTCCTGTACCCCACGCACCATCGCGGCGCTCAGCTCACGCGGGCGAAGCGCTCGCCGCCGGTCTTCTCCGGCTGCGCCGGGGCCTCGGGGCCGGTCACCAGGATCGCGCGCTGCACCCTGCGCAGCCGGGCCGAGGGCTCGATGCCCAGGTCCCGTACGAGCGTGCCGCGCAGGCGCTGGTACACATCCAGCGCCTCGCCGCGGCGCCCCGCCCCGTGCAGCGCCAGCATGAACTGGGCGTGCAGGTTCTCGTGCGTGCGATACCGGCTGACCAGGACGGTGAGTTCGGCGAGCAGCTCACGGTGGCGGCCGAGCCGCAGGTCGGCCTCGATGCGCTGGTCCAGGGCGCACAGCCGGCTCTCCTCGAGCCGCTTGGCCTCCATCTCCAGCTGCGCCCCGGTCTGTACGTCGGCGAAGGCGGATCCCGACCACAGGCCGAGCGCCTGGCGCAACTGCTGTGCGGCCTCCCGGAAGTCCTCGCCGTCCATGGCCCGGTATCCCATGCCCGCGAGCCGCTCGAACTCCCGGACGTCGCTGGCGGCGCCGCCCCGCAGCAGATAGCCGCCGGGCAGGGTCACCAGTACGTCCTTGGCGCTGCGCCGCGGCTGCCCCTGGGGCGGTTCGTCCTTCTCCAGGGCGACAGCGATGAGCTCACGCAGCTGTAACACATAGGTCTGCAGCGTGGTGCGCGCGCTGCGCGGCGGTGTGGTGGCCCACAGCTCCTCGATGAGCGAGCCGACGGGCACCACCTGGTCGGCATGGAGCGCCAGGAGGGCCAGGACCTGTCGCGGTTTCGGTGCGGTGGGGGTGATGGACACCCCGTTCTCCCTGACGGCCAACGGACCCAGTACGTCGATCTCCACGCCGACTCCCCCATCCCTGTGCGGTTCTAGGCACCCCACGATTACAAAACAGGACGGACGGTTTGTCAATACTAAACCGTTCACGCTGTTTTTATGGGAGGGACCCGGCGGCCACCCGCACCCCTTTATGCCGATACACCCCGGCATATTGCCCCAACAAGCGTGCTGAATACAGTAGTTGAGGGTTCGAGCAAGGCGGCGCTTCGCCCCTCCGGGCCCCGGGCGGGGCGGCGCATCCCTCCCGCGCGGGCGCCAGAACGGCCACAAAGCAGACCGGACGGACTGTTTATGTGGGGGGCTGGCGGCGCGAGGGATGGGCACCCAGGCGTGTGCCTGCGGGCTTGACCTGTTCCAGGACCCCGGGCGCCGCGAGCCGGGGCAGCATCAGCTCCCAGAACGGCAGGAGCCGGCCCCTGGAGGTCCAGTCGCGGTCCTTCGCCCCGAGCATCTCAAAGCCCGCCATGGCCGCCGCCACGACGGTGGCGGCGTCGGCCGCGGGCACCCCGGCGGCCAGTTCGCCCTCGCGCTCGGCCTCCTGCAGCACCTGTTCTATCCAGTGCTGCCACTGCCCCCGCAGGTCGACGCTGCGCTCCCTGAGCGCGGCGCAGTTGCTCAGCTGGAACCCGGCCCGCACCACCACGTCCTGGTCCAGCCTGCCCATGAGGTAGTACGTCGCGTCGACCAGCCGCTGCAGCGCGCCCGGCCGGCCGGCGTCCGAGCGGCCGATCTGCCGGATGACCTCGGCGGCCTCCTCCTCCACCGCGCGGGCCAGCGTGCTCTTGCTCTCGAAGTGGAAGTGCAGCGCGCCGTTGCTCACCCCCGCCCTCCTGCTGATGGTGGTGAGCGAAGCCGGTATGAACCCCTCCCGGGCGAATGCCTCGGCGGCGGCCTGCACCAACAACTCGCGCGTGCGCGCCGCACGCTCCTGCTTCACCATCGGGGGTCTCCTGATCGCGGGGAGGCCGGCGGCGCGGCCGCCGGCCTCCCCCTGGGCGTACGGCTATTGCGGCGGGTTGCCGTGCTTGCGGGAGGGCAGTTCGGCGTGCTTGTTGTGGAGCATGGCCAGGGACTTGATGAGGACCTCGCGGGTGGCGGCGGGGTCGATGACGTCGTCGACCAGGCCGCGCTCGGCGGCGTAGTAGGGGTGCATGAGTTCGGCCCTGTACTCCTTGACCATCTTCTGGCGCATGGCCTCGGGGTCCTGGGCGGCCGCGATCTGCCGGCGGAAGATGACGTTGGCGGCGCCCTCGGCGCCCATCACCGCGATCTCGTTGGTGGGCCAGGCATAGGTGAGGTCCGCGCCGATGGACTGGCTGTCCATCACGATGTACGCACCTCCGTACGCCTTGCGCAGGATCAGCGAGATCCGCGGCACCGTCGCGTTGCAGTACGCGTAGAGCAGCTTCGCGCCGTGCCGGATGATCCCGCCGTGCTCCTGGTCCACCCCCGGCAGGAAGCCGGGCACATCCAGCAGGGTCACGATCGGAATATTGAACGCATCACACATCTGAACAAACCGAGCCGCCTTCTCCGAGGCCTCGATGTCCAGAACGCCCGCCAGGGACTGCGGCTGGTTGGCGACGATGCCCACCACCTTGCCGTCCAGGCGGGCCAGCGCGCAGACGATGTTGCGCGCCCAGCGCTCGTGAACCTCCAGGTAGTCGCCCTCGTCGACGAGTTCCTCGATGACCTTGTGCATGTCATACGGACGGTTGCCGTCCGCCGGGACCAGATCGAGCAGGGCCTCCGAGCGGCGCCCGGCCGCGTCGCCGCTCACGTGAGATGGCGGATTTTCGCGGTTGTTGGAGGGGAGCATCGCGATGAGGTAGCGGACCTCGGCGAGGCAGGTCTCCTCGTCGTCGTAGGCGAAATGCGCGACGCCCGAGGTCGCGGCGTGCACGTCCGCGCCCCCCAGGCCGTTCTGGGTGATCTCCTCGCCGGTGACGGCCTTGACGACGTCGGGTCCGGTGATGAACATCTGGGAGGTCTCGCGGACCATGAAGACGAAGTCGGTCAGGGCGGGGCTGTAGGCCGCGCCGCCCGCGCACGGGCCGAGCATCACCGAGATCTGCGGGATGACGCCCGAGGCCTTGGTGTTGCGCTGGAAGATGCCGCCGTATCCGGCGAGCGCGGAGACGCCCTCCTGGATACGGGCGCCCGCGCCGTCGTTGAGGGACACCAGCGGGGCGCCGGCCGCGATGGCCATGTCCATGATCTTGTGGATCTTCGTGGCGTGCGCCTCGCCGAGCGCGCCGCCGAAGATGCGGAAGTCGTGCGCGTAGACGAAGACCGTGCGGCCCTCGACCGTGCCCCAGCCGGTGATGACACCGTCGGTGTAGGGCTTCTTGGCCTCCAGGCCGAACCCGCTCGCCCGGTGCCGGCGCAACTGCTCGACCTCCTGGAACGAACCCGCGTCCAGCAGCAGCTCGATCCGCTCACGCGCGGTCAGCTTGCCCTTGGCGTGCTGGGCCTCGGTCGCCTTCTGGCTCGGGCCCGCCTGCGCCTGCACCCGGATCGCGTGCAGCTCCGCCACCCGCCCGCGAAGGTCGGCCGGCTCCGCCCCGGCCGGGGCGGGGGAAATCATCGTCTCCATGACAGATCCCTTCCTGGGGCCAGGCCGAGAGGGTCCGGTCCCGGGGTCCATACGGACAGTGTAACAAACCGTCCATGCGGTTTACAGATGGGGGGGTGGTGCCGTCGGGGGCCCGGGTCACTGCCAGCTGCGCGGGGCGCGGTAGCCCGGGTTCTTCCACCAGCGCGACCCGTTGAGGGGGCGGCGCCCCTGCCCGTGCCCCGGCTCCGCGTCGTCACGGTGCAGGGAGAGCAGCACGACGGTGAGCGCGGCCAGCTCTTCGTCGCTGGCCTGCCCGCGCTCGAGTCGCAGCACGGCCTGAGTACTGTCCGGATTGCCCATTTGTTCCTCCTTTGCTGTGCGGTCACGGTCGGGCACCCCCCTCAAGGACTGCTCTCGCTCCGCTGGAAGGCCGACACAGAAGAACTCCGTATCCCCTGGGGGGGGATACGGAGTTCGTCGATCAGCTGTCTGGCGCGCGGGTCAGCCCGGGTTCCCGTGCAGCTGCACGGGCAGGGCCCCGTAGCCGTTCATCATGAACGTCCTCATCGGTTCGAGCTCCTCCTTGGGGACGCCGAGCGTCACGTCCGGGAACCTCGCGAAGAGCTGGGCCAGGGCGGTGGTCGTCTCCAGCCGCGCCAGCGGGACGCCCATGCAGTAGTGGGCGCCGTGCCCGAACCCGATGGTGTCGCGGCGCCCGGTGCGCAGGACGTCGAACACCGCGGTGTCCGGCCCGTGGTACGCGGGATCGAGACCGGCGGCGAAGTTGACCAGGATCGGGTCCCCCTTCTTGATCAGGACACCGTCCAGCTCGATGTCCTGCACCGCGAACCGCATGGGCGAGAAGGCTCCCGGGCTGTGCATCCGCATCGTCTCGGCAATCACGTCGTCCCAGTCGGCGCGCCCCTCCCGCACGTGGGCCAGCTGCTCGGGGTGGCACAGGAGCTGGCCCACCGCGTTGGTGATCAGGGTGCAGGTGGTGTCCTGCCCGCCGGCCAGCAGGAGATTCAGCGTGCCCAGCAGCTCCTGTTCGGAGAGCCCCTCGCCCTTGTCCCTGACCTCGAGCAGCCCCGACGTGAGGTCGTCACCGGGCTCGACCCGTTTGAGCGCCACCAGTTCACCCAGCAGCTGGAAGACCAGCCCCTGGGCGGCGGCCATCTCCTCGCCCGTCGCCGAGCTGTTGAAGACGGTGTGCATCGCCCCGGCGAGGCTGTCCCTGAGCCGCGCGGGGACCCCGAACAGCTCGCTGATCACCCGCATGGGCAGCAGCGCGGCGAACGAGGCCCGCAGATCGGGCCGCGCGCCGGCCGGCAGCGCGGCCAGCTCCTGCAGCAGCTCCGCGGTGAGCCGCTCGACCCAGGGCTGGAGCTCCTTGGTGCGCCGCGCGGTGAAGGCCGCCGCGACCAGCCGGCGCAGCCTGGAGTGCTCCTCGCCGTAGGAGAACAGCATGTTCTCGTTGGACACCCACGGATAGAGCGGCCAGTCCGCCGTGATGCGCCCCTCGATGAAGGCCGGCCAGTGCTGGCGGGCGCTCTTGGAGACACGCGGATCCACCAGCAGCTGCTTGATGTCCGCCTGCCGTGTGATGGCCCAGGCGATGACACCGCCGGGCAGCTCCACCTCAACTGCTCCCCCCTGTGCCCGCAGCATCGCCGCCTCACCGGCGTGATCCCTCCCCAGCACATCCAGGGTGTACGGGCATGCAGTTGCTTCCATCAATGCACTCCGTTCGTTTGTCGTGACGTTTGTCGTGACGTTTGTCGTGACGTTTGTCGTGACGCTTGACGCTTCGACACACACGCACATCAGGAGGGCACAGCCCACCCCCCGATGGACTACGACGGGAGTGTTCGCTCAGAGAGACCGGGCCCGGCTTGCCTCCGCCTCTTCCTGGGCCTTCATCGCTTCCTCGTACACCTCCTGGCCCCGCTCGGGCCTGAAGTCCAGCTGTACGAGCACCCCCGGCACTGCAACGGACGTCATCAGGTACTGCTGCAGCTCCGACACCCGCGCCAGCATGTCCGCATGTCCGGTCATGATCTTCGACATGATCTGGACCCCGGTGAAGCAGCTGGCGAACAGCCGTGCCGCAGCGGCCACATCGATGTGCGGCAGCAGTTCCCCGTCCGCCTTCGCCTTGCCCAGCACGGCTTCGTTGACATCCAGCCACGCCTGGATGGGCACCTGGCGGTCCAGGCCGTCCCGCACGCCCTGCTCGACGGTGAGCCGGACACTGCCCCGCACCAGGGAGTCCCCGCGGCTGAGCAGGTAGGCCATCACCAGGGCCGAGTCCAGCCCCTCCTGCAGGGTCAGCTCCCGGCGAGGGATCGGGGGCAGCGAACCGACCTGGGCGGCCAGGACCGCCTGGGCGAGCTCGTCCTTGGACGTGAAGTGAAAGTAGAGCGCGCCCTTGGTCACGCCGGACCGCTTGAGGATCTCGGAGATGGTCGCGGCCTCGTACCCGACCTCGTCGAACACAGCAGATGCCGCCATGAGGATCGCCTGCCGTGTCCTGATGGCCCGCTCCTGCTGTGCCACAACATCCTCCTACCAGTCCGGCGCCGGCGGATCAACAGAACACGGGAAAAGAAACCGGCACGTACGTATCTTAGTGCGTTCCGCCTTTCTGGACTAGGGCATTCCGCTGTCCTGCCGCACCGCGGTGACACTCCCGGCCGGGCATGCGGTCCTCCAGGGCCCTCCGGCAGGGCCGTTGGCAAGAGAATAAAACCTGGCGACCGGTTTTCCAATGGCTTCTGTGGAATCCGTTGGGACCGTCAAGTTCCGTTTGTCCGGGCGGATTACCCGACCGGGATATCCATTTTGATCTTTGACACCCCCACGAAGGTCAAGCGTCAGTAAAGAGTCTTGTAAAAAACCGGTAGGTCAGTATCTTATTGGCGACCTTGACCTTGACCCATTCATTCGAAGCCGAGGCAGTGATATGACCTTGCTGACGATGCAGAAGATCGCGCTCGAGGCCGCGGACGGCCCGCAGGCCAGACCGGCCCTCACCGACGGGCCCTGCGGTCTGGGCCTGCTCCAGCTGGTCGCCGGGCCGGCCTCACCCGCGGCGGACGAAGCGCAACCTACGGCGGCACCCCTCGTCGCCGAGCTGATGCACCAGCTGTTCGATCCCGCCGACAGGGCCCCGATACACGGGCGGTGGCGCGACCTCATCGCCCGCAAGGAATTCCGTCACGTCCCCGGCCTCACCACCGCCGAGCGCACCGAACTCTCCTACCGCCGCCTGCGGCTGGTGAACGACACCGTCGTCAGCGCCGAGCAGCTGGCCCGCGATCCGCGCCAGCTGGCCGGCCTGCATGAGTGGACCGCGGCCTCGGACGGGGCGCTGTGCGCGCTGGCGAGCATCCACTACAACCTGTTCCTGGGCAGCCTGTACGACCACGACGCGCGGGAGGGCCTGTCCCCCTACACCTCCATGCAGCGCACAGGAACGTTTCTCTGCTCGGAGCTGGAGCACGGCAACGACGCCCCCGCCCTGCAGACCACCGCCGAGTTCGACCGCGCAGGCGGGGGCTTCGTCCTGAACACCCCCGGCCCCGCCGCGCAGAAGTTCATGCCCAACACCAGCTCCACCGGCGGCCCCAAGAGCGCCGTGGTCGCCGCGCGGCTGGTGATCGACGGTGAGGACCACGGGGTCTTCCTGTTCCTGACACCGCTGAGCGATGAGGCCGGAACGCTGCCCGGGATACGGGTGCGCCGGCTTCCCGACCGGATCGGCAACCCGGTCGACCACTGCCTCACCTCCTTCGATCACGTCCGCCTGCCCCGCGAGGCCCTGCTGGAGGCCGACCACGGGCGGCTGAGCGATCAGGGGGTGCTCAACAGCAGCATGGGCAACCGCCGCAAGCGGTTCCTCCAGTCGATCGCGCGCGTCACCACGGGCAAGCTCTGCATGAGCGCCGCGAGCGTGGGCGCCTCCCGGGCCGCCCTGAGCATCGCGGTGCGCTACGCGCACCACCGTCACATCAGCGGTCCCCGGGCCGGTGAGCGGGTGCCGCTGACCGCGCACCGCAGCCACTACGGCCGGCTGCTCAAGAGCCT
Source organism: Streptomyces sp. NPDC057302 (assembly GCF_042667685.1). Taxonomy (NCBI): domain Bacteria; kingdom Bacillati; phylum Actinomycetota; class Actinomycetes; order Kitasatosporales; family Streptomycetaceae; genus Streptomyces; species Streptomyces sp. NPDC057302. The sequence continues at coordinate 21,674 of NZ_JBHUZJ010000061.1, forward strand.
GGCAACGGCCTACGCCATGACCTTCCTGCACCGGACCGTGACCGACCGGTGGGCCGCGCACACGCCCGAGAACCGGGTGGAGACCGAGCGCCTGGTGGCCATCGCCAAGGCGTGGATCACCTGGCAGGGCCGCACCATCATGATCGAATGCCGTGAACGGTGCGGCGCCCAGGGGCTCTTCCCCCTCAACGGCCTGGCCGACCTCCAGCTGGACGCCGAGGGCTCGGTCACCGCCGAGGGCGACAACCTGCCGCTGTGGATCAAGGCGGCCGCCGAGATGGTCTTCGGCCACCGGACCGAGCGCCTGGACGCCCGCCCCGCCTCCCCCCAGGGCCAGGACCTGAGCGACCTGGCCTTCCTGCGCGACCTGCTCGCCGAAGTCGAGGGCCTGTGGCAGACCCGAGCGTGCACCGCACTGCGCCAGGGACGCCGGGGCGACCCGCTCGGCCGCTGGAACGCCGCCTCGTCCTCGGGCCTGGAGATGGTCTCCGCCCACGCCCGCCTCCAGGCCGCCGACGCGTTCATCGCCGCCATCGCCCGCACGGCCGACCCCGCCGCCCGCTCCCTGCTCCAGGACCTGTGCCGCCTGTTCCTGCTCCAGGAGATCAGCCACCACACCGGTGATCTGCTGGCCGCGGGCCACCTGTCGGCCGACCACATCCACGCACTGCCGCCGGCGATCGACGCGCTCCTGCACGCCCTGGCCGAGCACCTGACACCCCTCGTCGACGCGTTCGACCTGCCCGAGGAGTACCTGGCCGCCATCCCCATCGCCCACAGCTCCTACGCCATGAAGGTCAGCGACTTCCTCGAGGCCTCGCCCAACTGACGCCCCCCGGCCGCCTCATCCTTGCCCAACGTGCTCCACCCTCTGTCGCGCCTCGTGGGCCCAGGCCCCCAGCGGCAGATACAGGAACGGCGCATCCTTCGCCAGCAGCTCCAGGACGACCGGGGCGTGCCGGCTCGCCCCGACCACCAGAACGGCCCCGGCCTGATGGACATACAGCCCCGCCCGCCGGTCCACCGCCTCGATGTCCAGACGGGACTGCTCGATCGCCCGTGACTCCCAGAGCCGCATGTGCCGCGGCAGATTGCGCGCGTGGCTGGTACCGGGCCAGCTGATCCTGCGCAGCGCATCGAACGTACGCAAGGGCAAGGCGTCGCTCGCCCCAAGGACGCCTGGGTGGAGCACTCCCCCGTCCCGCGCCGCGTACGCGATCTTCGCGGTGACCCCGGCAAGCTGCGCCACTCTCAGCAGACTCCAGGGTTTCGTCCGTATCACCCGGGCCATCTCCCGCCACCCTCCCTCTGCTCGCCCCCGGCCCGAGCCTACGGCTCCAGGCCGAATTCCCGGGACCCAGATCGCCGCAGTCCCCCCGGACACCGCTCCTTCTCCACTGCGCCTCCAGCGCACGTCGAGCAGTGCTGCAGCGATCCTCAAACGCGAGGGGAAAGCGGACTGTCTCACCCTCAGATAAAGGGGAGACAGTCCGCTTTCCCTCACGCCCATCACGCTCATGGCGCTTATTGCGCTTAATGGGCCGGCGCCCGCAGTTCCGGCCCTGCCCGACAAGATCTCCGTACGATTCCAGGCGTTTCTCGAGTTCCTCTACCGGCCGTGGCAAAGGCGGGCCCATTTGCCGCGGAAGACCCTTTGGACAGCGGGCGCAGCACACACCCGCATCCCCCTGAAGCCGTGAGGGAAGCCGGCCGGAATCACGGCCACCGCGGCCATCACGGCCACCGCGGGCGGCGCGGCTATCGCGGGCGGCGCGGTTATCGCGGGCGGCGCGGGCACCGTGTCGGGCGGCGTCGAGTGCCTGCCGCCGCTTTTCCGGTCACCGCAGAGGCGCAGGGCGGCGCAGTGGGGGTATCGGATCAGCGGCTGCAGCGGCTGCAGCGGCTGCGGGGCCCTGCCGGTGGGGCAGGCGCACGCGGGCATGCCCCTGCCTCCCCCGCCCGCGCCGCTTCGATCGCTCACCGGCGATCCGCACTCCCCCGGCCTGCACCTGCCGGGCGGCAGGCCGGCAGCACCCAGGCCGCGCCCTCAGCCGCCGGCCGTTCAGCTTGCGCCGCAGGCCTTCCGCCCGGCACCCCCAACTGCCGGCCTGAGCCCGGCCCGGAGTCCCTTCGATCGCATGCGTCGCTTCGGATACTTCGGCCGCTTCTTGCATCACTTCAGTTGCTTGTGCTGCTTCGGTTGCTTCAGTTGCTTCGGTTGCTTGTGCTGCTTCGGTTGCTTTGGTTGCTTGTGCTGCTTTGGGCTCTTCCCCGGCGGGGCCGCCTGCCGGCGCCGGCGGGCAGGCGGCCGTCAACGGCTGTTCGCGGGCGCCTCGTTCGAGGCGGTGGCCGCGCCGGGGGCGGTGGCATGCTGCGGCGCCGCGGCGCCTTCGGCGGGCGTGGACCTGGCCAGCCACAGGCCGGTGAACACGGCGGTGGCCAAGGTGACGGCGCCGGCCGCCAGGAAGGCGCTGTTGAGGCCGGCCTCGAAGGAGGCGCCGTCGGACTGCCGGGCGCGGACGACGGCTCCCAGGACCGCCACGCCGAGCACCGCGCCGATCTGCCGGGTGGTGCTGCTGATGCCTGACGCGAGGCCGCCTTCCTGCGGGCTGACCGCCTGGATGGCGGCTCCCGTCAGCGGGGACAGGGTCAGGGCGAAGCCGGCGCCGACCACCGCCATCCGCCACCACACGTTCCCGTAGCCGGTGTCGGCGTGCACCATGCCCAGCGCGAGCAGTCCCAGGCCGGCCAGGGCCAGGCCGGTGCTCACCACGATGCGAAAGCCGTAGCGGGCGGCGAGCCGGCCCGCGAACAGGCTGACGATCACCATGGCGAGGGAGAGCGGCAGGGTCTGCAGGCCGGCGCGCAGGATCGAGCTGCCCTGGACGGACACGAAGAACTGGGAGAAGAAGAACGACGAGCCCGTGAGCGCGAACCCCACCACGACCATGGCGGTGTTGGACACGGTGAACAGCCGCTGCCTGAACAGCCGCAGCGGCAGCAGCGGAGCAACGCGGCGCGCTTCGACGGCGACGAAAGCGGCCAGGAGTACCGCCGCGGCGGCCAGGCCGGCCAGGATCACCGGTGAGGTCCAGCCGCGGGCACCGCCCTCGATCAGCCCGTAGGTCATCGCCCCCACCCCCAGCACGGATAGCACCGTGCCGGGGACATCGATCGCCGGGGCACCGGGATTACGGGACTCTTCGAGGCTGCGCAGACCGACCAGCACAAGGACCGCGCCGATGGGCAGGTTGACCAGGAAGATGGCGGGCCAGCCGAAGGCCTGCGTCAGCACGCCCCCGGCCACCGGGCCTGCGGCCAGACCGATCCCGCTGAGTCCGGCCCACAGCCCGATCGCCTTCATGCGTTCGTGCGGCACGGGATAGGCGGCGGCCAGCAGGGCGAGCGAGGCGGGGCTCAGTGCCGCGGCCCCGATGCCCTGCAACACCCGGCCGGCGACCAGCCAGCCGACCGAGGGCGCCAGGCTGCACAGCACCGACGCGACGGTGAAGAGGGCCACGCCGCTCAGGTAGACCCGCTTGCGGCCGAACCGGTCGGCGAAGACACCGCCGGACATCAGCAGCATGGCCACCAGCAGTACATAGGCGTCGACGATCCACTGCAGACCGGTCAGCTGGGTGTGCAGCCGGTGCTGCATGTCGGGCAGCGCCGCTCCCACGATCGTGTTGTCGAGCAGGACCATGAACTGGCCCAGGCAGGTCACCGTGAGCAGCACGGTCCGGCTTCGTCGGCTGCCTACGGCCGCAGGCGATACCGCCATGGGGGGTCCTCTCCCTCGTGAGTCGCACCTCTGCACGGCCGACGTGGTCAGCCCCAGGATGCTCTAACGCAGTCGGCGACTGCGTTAGAGGACTATAGGGAGGGTCTCCTCATAAACGCAAGTCCCGGCTGCGTTAAGGTGGGGGCATGAACGAGCGACAGCCAGCCCGGCGCCCCGGCGGACGCAGCGCCCGCGTCGGCGCGGAGGTGCACCGGGCCGTCACCGCCCTGATCAGTGAGCGCGGTTACGGCAACTTCACCGTCGGCGAGGTCGCGGCCCGCGCGGGCGTGGCCGACAGCAGCATCTACCGCCGGTGGGGCAACCTGGAAACCCTGCTCACCGACGTCGCCCTGACCCGCCTCAACGCGCAGTCGCCGATGCCCGACACCGGGAGCCTGGACGGCGACCTGCGCACCTACGCGGCACAGGTCGCCCGCGAGATCACCGGACCCGACGGCCTCGCGGTGCTGCGCCTGGCCGTCGCCCTGTCCAACAACGGCCAGCAGGGCCTGAAGGCGGGCGAGGACCTGCGCGCCGAACGCACCCGGCAGCTGCAGTCCATGCTCGACCGGGCCCGCGAACGCGGCGAAGAGGCACCCGACGCGTTCGGCGTGCTGGACCACATCCTGGCCCCCATGTACATCCGCGTCCTGTTCGGCATGGACCTCACCCCCCACTACGTCGACGGACTGGTCGACCGGATGCTCTGACGCCGCCCCTTTCCCGCCGGGCCGCGCGAAAGCAGCGCCCAAGGCCCCTCAGGAGCACACCAACCGGAACACCACACGGCCCCGCGCGTTCCCCGCCCGGCCGGTGGACGGCAACCGCCGCGGACGCACCCTCGCAGACCAGACGCGCACCATGGCGCACACCCTCGCGGACCAGACGCGCGCCATGGCGCACCCCCTGCGCCCGCCGGAACTCACCGACGAGATCACCGCCCCGCACCAGCGGCCGCATCCCCGCGCCCTGCTCACCCAGTCCCGCCCCGGCCTCGCACCCCAGCCCCGCCCCGGCCTCGTACCCCAGTCCCGTCCCGGCCTCGCACGCGTCCTTGGGACGGAGCGGGCTCGCGGCTGTCCACGGCCGGCGCCGCCGAACCCGCGCAGCCCCGATCAGCACCCCGCACCCCGCACCCCGCACCCCGCTGACCGGCAGCCCGGACGCGCGATGCCCCTCCCGGCCAGGCCTCCTTGACCGGGCCAAGGACATAGAGCCACCCCCGCCGCAACACCTCGCGCGCACGGCCGGCGCATCTCGAGCGGGCATCGCGCGCACTTTGAGCCCGCCTCGATCGAACTACGACCCACCCCTTCCACCCTGAGCCGCAAGCTCCGACAGCAGGGAGGACTGGTGTGTCCAGCGAACAAGAGCACACGCCCGTAGTGGAGCGCCACCGCGGCATGTCGCCCCACCTCAGGGCCCGGGGCCGGATCCGGCCCGCCGATCCGGCCCCCGCCGGCCCGGAACGCCGGCCGGACCGCGAGCAGCTGCCCGTGCGCGAACATCTGCCCGTGCGCGAGCATCTGCCCGCGCGGGGCGGCGGCGTACCCGTCCTTGACGTCGTGGTCCCCGTCTACAACGAGGAAGAGGACCTGGAGAGCTGCGTGCGGCGGCTGCACGCACACCTGGCCCGCACCTTCCCCTACGGGCAGGGCGCATTTCGCATCACCGTCGCCGACAACGCCAGCAGCGACCGCACACCCCACATCGCGGCCCGGCTCGCGGATGAACTGGCCGAGGTGCAAGTCCACCGGCTCGACCAGAAGGGCCGCGGGCGCGCCCTGCGGGCCGTGTGGTCCAACTCGGACGCCTCCGTGCTCGCCTACATGGACGTGGACCTGTCCACCGACCTCAACGCGCTGCTCCCCCTTGTCGCCCCGCTCATCTCCGGGCACTCGGACCTGGCGATCGGCTCCCGGCTCTCCCGCGGCTCACGGGTGGTGCGCGGACCCAAGCGCGAGTTCATCTCACGGACATACAACCTGATCCTGCGCGGCTCGCTGCACGCCCGCTTCTCCGACGCGCAGTGCGGGTTCAAGGCGATCCGCCGCGATGTCGCCCAGCAGCTGCTGCCGATGGTCGAGGACACCGGATGGTTCTTCGACACCGAACTGCTCGTGCTCGCCGAACGGGCCGGGCTGCGGATCCACGAAGTACCCGTGGACTGGGTCGACGACCCCGACTCCACCGTCCACATCATGCGCACCGCGACCGAAGACCTCAAGGGCGTATGGCGCGTGGGGCGGGCACTCGCACTCGGCGCACTGTCACTGGACCGCCTCGCCCGGCCCTTCGGCGAGGACCCCCGCGACCGCCAACTCGAAGGCGTACCAAAGGGACTGGCACGACAACTGGTCGGATTCTGTGCGGTGGGAGCGCTCTCCACCCTCTTCTACCTGCTCCTGTACTCACTGCTGCGCCTCGGGCTGGGAGCCCAGCCCGCCAACGCCGCCGCACTGTTCCTCTCCGCACTCGCCAACACCGCGGCCAACCGGCGCCTGACCTTCAAGGTCCGCGGCCGGGACCGGGCCATGCGCCACCAGGCACAGGGCCTGGTGGTGTTCGCCATCGGCCTCGTACTGACCAGCGGCTCACTCACCGCACTGGACACAGCCATCGGCACCCCCTCACACGCCACCGAACTCACCGTCCTGATCGCCGCCAACCTCGCAGCCACCGTGCTGCGCTTCCTGCTGTTCCGCATCTGGGTCTTCCCAGACCCGCACCCCACCGACCAGCACAAGCACAAGCACGAAAACGAGCCCGAGCACGAGCACGAATACGAGTACGGGCACCTCGACCACGGCCACGGCCTCGACCAAAGCCAGGTCCACGGCCAAAGCCAGGTCCAGGGCCACGGCCAAAGCCAGATCCAGGGCCACGGTCAAAGCCACGACCAGGGTCAGGGCCTCGGCCAAAGCCTCGGCCAGAGCCAGGGCCTCGACCACGGCCTGGGCCTGGGCCATGTCCACGATCAGCGGCGCCACGACTCCGGAGCAGCTCGATGACCGTCACCGCACCCCCGCCCCCCTCCCCCTCCCCGTCCTCGCCTGCGGCCCCGCCCCCGGCCTCCCCCGCACCCGCGGACGCCCGCTGGGTACGGCCGGCGCTGATCGGGCTGCTGGCCGCCGTGGGACTCTCCTACCTGTGGAACCTGAGCGCCTCCGGCTACGCCAACCCCTTCTACTCCGCGGCCGCACAGGCAGGCAGCGAAAGCTGGAAGGCGTTCTTCTTCGGCTCCTCTGACGCCGCCAACTCCATCACCGTGGACAAACCGCCCGCCGCACTGTGGCCGATGGCCCTGTCCGTACGCCTCTTCGGCCTGGGCTCCTGGCAGATCCTGCTGCCCCAGGTACTCATGGCCCTGGCCACGGCCGGCATCCTCTACGCCGCGGTACGCAGACGCTTCACCGCGGCAGCCGGACTCATCGCCATCGCGGTACTGGCCACCGCGCCCGTCGCGGCACTGATGTTCCGCTTCAACAACCCCGACGCACCGCTCACCCTCCTGATGACCCTCACCCTGTACTGCGTGCTGCGCGCCCTGGAAGACACCCGCACCAAATGGCTCCTGTACGCGGGCGCCGCCGTCGGATTCGCCTTCCTCACCAAATCACTGCAGGCCTTCCTCATCCTGCCCCCGCTCGCACTCCTGTACGCGGTATGCGCACCCACACCCCTGCGGCGCAGACTCGCCCAACTCGCCTGGGCCACACTCACCATGACACTCTGCGGCGGCTGGTGGGTGGCACTGGTAGAACTGTGGCCCGCCTCCTCACGCCCCTACATCGGCGGCTCACCCAACAACTCCTTCCTGGAACTGACCTTCGGCTACAACGGCCTGGGCCGGATCGCCGGAGACAACGCCGGCAACGCCGGCGGAGGCTGGAGCTCCGGACACAGCGGCACCGGCCGGCTGCTGAGCACCAGCATCGGCGGCCAGATCACCTGGCTCCTGCCCGCCGCCCTGATCCTGCTGACCGCCGGACTCATCCTCACCCGCCGCGCCACACGCACCGACACCACCCGCGCCGCGTTCCTGGCCTGGGGCAGCTCACTCCTGGTGACCGCCGCCGTCTTCAGCCTCATGCAAGGCATGTTCCACGCCTACTACACAGTGGCCCTGGCCCCCTACATCGCCGCACTCACCGGCATGGGCACCACCACCCTGTGGGAACAACGCCACCGCCTCCCAGCCACCGCCACCCTCGCCACAACACTCGCCCTCACCACAACCTGGTCCTACACCCTGCTCGGCCGCACAGCCGACTACCTGCCCTGGCTACGCTGGGCCGTACTGGCCACCGGCCTGACCGCCGCACTCGTGCTACCACTCGCAGGACGGCTCGGCCAACAACCCGGAAAACAACCCGGCCAACAGCCCGGACAGCAGCCCGGAAAACGCTACCGACACCCACTCGGGCAACGGCACGGACACCAACTCGGCCTGGCCGCAGCTGGACTGGGGCTCGCCGCCGCACTCGCAGGACCCCTCGCCTACACCACAACAACCCTCAACCAGAGCCACACCGGATCAATCGTCACAGCAGGCCCATCAAACCCGGCCGGCGCAGGCACCACGGGAAACACAGACACCCCCGGCGACATGAACGAGCTGGACAGCACAGACAACCCGAAGAGCACAGGCAGCACACGTGACCCCGGCGACACAAACGCACCGAGCGGCACCAGCGACCCGAAAGACACAGACAGCACGAGCGGCACCAGCGGCACGAAGCCGGCCGGCGGCCCCGACCATCCCTCCGGCACCCAACAACCACCAGACAAGACAAGCACCCCACCCCCAGACGGCCAAACCCAAACCCAAACCCAGGCCCCGGCTCAGGGCGGCGCCGCCATGGACGCCCTCATCAACGGCCTCACAGTCAGCAGCAAAGTCAAAACCACACTCCTGACCGACGCCGACCACTACACCTGGCCCGCCGCCACCACCGGCGCCCAGATCGCCGCCAGCTACCAACTCGCCACCCAACACCCCGTCATGCCCATCGGCGGCTTCGTCGGCACCGACCCCACCCCCACCCTCACACAATTCAAACAACACATCACCGACAGAAAAATCCACTACTACATCGCCATCAGCCCAGGAGCCGACCCCGGCAACGGCACCACCACACAAATAACCCAGTGGATCACCACCCACTTCAAAAAAACCACCATCGACGGCACCACCCTCTACGACCTCACACACCCCACAACAACCTGACCCACCCCCCACAACCCGAAACCCAACCCACCACCACACACCAGCCCCCCCGGCAGCACACCCCCCACACCACACCCACCACCAAAAACAACAACACCCCGGACTCAACGTCCACGGCACCCCACACAGGACACCTGAAGCCTCGGACAGAGAGAAGGAAGACCATCCGCAACAAATCCACGAGCCCAGCCGCGAGACCGGGACCAAGCCTTGACATTCCCAAACTCACAGCAGGCAGCAACCAGAACACAAACAGCGCCGACATCGCCCGTGATACCTCCGGCCGCTGGCGCCATCCCGTGCGCCGGCATCGCATCCGAGCGGATCCCAACGCCGGGGGATGTGGCGAGATTCTGCCGTCTGCCGGCGGCATGCAGGGGCTGAAGCCGAAGGGACCCGCGAAACTGCCGAAGCTGTCAGACGAGCTGTTAGCCCTGCTGGAAACAGAGCTGGCCAAAGAGCCAGCCGCGCATGGCTGGCAAGATCAGCGGTAGACGCTGGAACGCGTCAGAACGCTGATCGGCCGCCAGTTCCCGGTCAGTTGCTCGATCGCGGGGGTGTGGCGGCTGCTGCACCGGCACGGCTGGTCTTGGCAGAACCCGGCCCGTCGCGCGCTGGAACGCGACGAGCGTGCGATCGAGCTCTGGTAGAAGGACGTGTGGCCGCGCATCGTCTTCGAGGACGAAGCCGGGTTCGCGATGACGCCGCCACACGCCCGCACCTGGGGCCGGCGGGGGCAGACTCCCGTAGTCAGAGTGCGTGGCTCCTCCCCCTCATGAATGAGGGGGCTTCTCGCTATGCCGGGTGGGCTTTGCGATGGACCAGCCCGGCCCGTAGAACGTTGAGTGCCCCAACGTGGTCGGCGTGCGCCTGGTGGCCGCAACTGACGCAGTGGATCTTCTCCTGGGTGGGCCGGTTGTGTGCCGATAACCCATGTGCGACTCGCCGGGGCGCCCGCACGCTCACTCCAGCGCTTCGCGCTCGCGCGCCGCCCTGATGGCCAGCACGTTGTCGACCAGTCGTAGAGCCTCGGTCTCCGGGTCCATAGGCAGGGTCAGCAGCGCACGCACGTAGGCCGGCGCCAGCACCAGTTCGAAGATGTCCATCCAGGTCAGCACGGTGGCACCGGCGGCGTCCAGGGTGGCCTGGATCTGCTGGATACGCGGCTCGGCGAAGCTTCGCGTGTCCTGCCCCTGATCGCCAGCCCGGAGCAGGGCCCGGAAGAAGGCGAGATGGCTGGGCTTGGTCAGGTCGCTGAGCAGGTTGGTGATCCATGCGTGCAGATCGGCCCGCAGGTCGCCGGTGGCGGGCAGCGGCGAACGGCTGTCCAGCTCGTCCACCACCGCGTCGATGATCAGACCGTCGGCGCTGCGCCAGCGGCGGTAGATGGTGGCGAGGTGGACGCCGGAGCGGGCCGACACCTCCGCGATGTCGACGGTGCCGTCGGCCGATTGGGCCAGCAGTTCGCGGGTGGCCGCCCGCACGGCCTCACCGGTGCGGGCAGTACGGCCGCCGGGGCGGGCTGTCCCTGATGCTTGCGTCACCGCTTCACTCTAACGCGAAACTCTTGTATTAGTGCGACCAAGGTGCATACTCTAAATGCGAAACATTCGCATGAGGGGTGCTGGGATACCTCTGCGATCGAAGCAGAAGCGGAACCGGAGGATGTCGTGGCTCACGTACTCGTCGTCGGCGCTGGAATCGCGGGGGACACACTCGCGCTGCTCATGGAAAGGGACGGCTGGAGGGTCACCGTCGCGGAGATCGCGCCGGCCCTGCGCACCGGCGGCCAGACCGTCGACCTGCGCGGCGACAGCAGGGAGGTCCTTGAGCGCGCCGGACTGCTCCGGCAGGCACTGGACTGTCTGGTGGAACAGCGCGGCGCAGCCTGGATCGACGCGCGGGAGCGGCGTCTGGCCGAGATGCCGGTGGAGGCGTTCGACGGGCGCGGTTATGTGTCCCGCGAGGAATTGCTGCGCACGGACCTCGCCCGGATCATTCACGAGGCGACCGGGCCGGGCGTCACGCACCGGTTCGGCGAAACCGTGCAGGCGCTCAAGGACACAGAGGCAGGAGTGCGCGCCCGCTTCAGCAACGGCGCGCAGGAGACGTTCGACCTGGTGGTGGGCGCCGATGGCGCGCACTCAAAGGTTCGTGCGCTGCGGTTTGGGCCGGAGGAGAACTATCGCAAGCCGCTGGGCCTGGCCCACGCCTGGTTTACCCTCACCGAGCGGCCCGGGACGCCGTCTCTCGACGGCTGGTTCCTGACCCACAACGCACCGGGCCGCCGCGGCGTCGAGGCTCGCCCCGGCCACCCCGGGCAGCAGGAGGTGGGCCTGACCTTCGCTGCCGACACGCTGCCCTCGCGGCACGAGCGCGAGGCCCAGTTCGCCCTGCTGGAGCGGACGTTCGCGGGTGTCGGCTGGCGCACCACCGAGTTCCTGGCCGCGGCTCGCCAAGCCGACGACTTCGCTCTGGACACCTTCGACCAAGTGCACGTGCCGTGCTGGAACACCGGCCGGATCGTGCTGCTCGGCGACAGCGCCTGGTGTGCGAGCCCGCTCAGCGGCCTCGGCACCGCCCTCGCCCTGCGCGGTGCCGCCGAGTTGGCGGCCGCGCTGCGCGCCGCGGGCGCGCCGGGCGACACCTCGCAAACGCCCGCCGCGCTGGCCTCCTTCGAGCAGGCCATGCGGCCCAGGACCGCATCTGCGCAGCAACTCCCGCCCGGCCGTATCGCGTCCATGGCGCCCAAGTCCGCGCTGGGAATCCGGGTGAACGCGCTGGCGATGCGGGCCCTGCAGTCGAAGGCCGCGCGGCCGCTGGTCCGCAGGGCCTTCGCCGACTCCGAGCACGGCCGCACCAGCGACCCCAAGGCAGAGCCCCGCACGAGCCCGGCCCTCTGACCGGTGCTCAACGAAGTACAGACAGACGTGCTCAGTTGGAGCTCGCACACGACAGCATCACGTACACATGCGGCGACTGCCGGCTGCTGACCATCCTGGAGATTGACTGGCCTCGTCTCCGGCATCCCGGAGAAAGCGGCCGCCTGAACTACCTGCAGGCGAGCAGGCCCGGCCGAAACTCCCGGCAAGGGCCTTCGCCGTGCCCGTAGAGTCCTGCCTCGATGAAAAGACGTGTGCAGTTCACCGAGCAGGTTGTGCGGTTTCGTGACTACATGCCGGCCGACGATCGGGAAACGTTCCTGCGTCTGGTCGCCAGGATCGCCGCTGAGCCAGAGGGCCCCGGCAGTCACCTCACCTACACGACCGACACCGTGACCCGCTCGGTCTGGGAGGACCACGTAATGGTCCAGTACGTCGTCACGAGCTTCTACGTGGTCTTCATCGAACTCGACATCTACGACGCATCACGTGGCTTCAACGAGGTGTAGTCGAGTCTGCTATCGACGGTAAGAGAAGTGGCTGGCCGGCAGGACGTAGTGGGAGCTGTACAGGGCGACGGTGAGATGTGCTTGACGCCGCGGCCCGGGACCGGGTCGCGGCGCTGTGTCGAGCCGCAGAGGGCTTGCGCCGTGCGCTGCCGGCCTGGACGCGGGGGGCGAGCCGCAATCTGCAGCCGTACGTGGTGAGTTCGGTGGTGCTGTTTCAGGTGGGCTGATGGACCGGCGCAGGCGGGTCAGGCTCTGCCGCAGTCGGTACGGGGACCAGTTGGCGCAGTCGTGCCTGGGTTTCGGAGTCCGTGGAGCACAGGAGGGTTCCGGACATGCCACGGGTGAGGAGGACTTTGTAGGTGTTGCGGACCAGGCGGAGAAAGGTGGCGGTGTCGGTGCTGCTCAGCGCGGGGTCTCTGCTGGCCTGAGGGTTGGGGATCCACCGGTCCTGACGCCAGACGAGGTCGTCTCCCAGGATGACGCCGTTCCAGTCGTACTCGAAGCCCTGGGCGGCGGTGGAGGTGAGTACATGGCCGACTGTGTCGCCCAGGGACCCGATCTCGCTCGCATGGTCCCGGCACGGCGCCAATCAGCTACGCGACGTCCCGGTAGACCTGGCCGGAGTGCGTCCGCCCCTTCGGCGTCACCGACACACCGAGGAGCGGCAAACTGGACGGCCTGGGCCATGCGCAGCGGGCACGAGGCCGAAGAATTTCACGAGGTGCGTCGGTGGATCTCAGCTCAGTGATCATCGCTGTCGCAGGCGTCGCCGGAACGCTGGGAGGTGCGTTGCTCACCCAGCGCGGCTCCGAACGAGCTAAGCGCCTGGAGATAGAACTCGTTCGAGACCATGAGGAGGCTCGCGAGGCCCGTTCGCTGCGACGTACCTGCTATGTGGAACTCAACCGGGATGCCCGGCAGTTCACCACCGCGCTCAACCGCCACCTGCACATCATGAGGGATCACGGCGTGGAAGAGGCCGACAGCGACGCACTCGATGAGACGAAGAACGCGCACCGCGATCGATACTCCGAGGCACAGATGATCGCCCCCGAAGAAGTACTCAGGCGAGCGAGTGTCGTCAACCAAGCCCTGACCAAGGTCTACGGCCAGGTCAAACGCCTCGAACGCGGCGCCCCCGAACCAGGCGAAACGATGGAGACCGCGGCCCAGGCTCAGTACGAGGTCTGGGAGATGCTCCGAACTATGAGAGCCGCTATGCGCCACGACCTCGGCGTGTCGCATGAAGATTGAACGTTGGCGCGCAACTGCCCGCTACCTGTGCCGCTGTCGCCCGAGGCCGCGCCGTGGGCTGCGACGTCAAAGACGAGGACGTGCCCCGCCCCTACCCATTCAGGGAGCAGCACATCAACATCCCGGGCCGCTCCCTATTCAACATCAGCGCCAGCGCCAGCGCCAGCGGCCCGAGCCTGTCCTGTGCCCCTTCCTCAACTCCTGCGCCGCCGAAGATGGAGAGGACGAGGACAGCTGCGGGCCCAGAGCACGCCGAGGCCGACGGGCACGATGACCGTAGATGTTCTTGGACCGCGGGACTGAACCGCCTGCTCTGCGCCTCCGTCTCTCTCATGGGGCGACATACGATCGCCTGGTCGGCGTGGAAGCGAGCGGCCTCATCCGGGCCTGGATTGGTATGCAGAAAAAGACTCTGATCATCAGCGCAGCCTGCGTAGTAGGCCTCTGGGCCGTCGGCTCGGCCGTGACGCCCGTGCTGAAAGAACACAACGCCGATTTCCCGGACGTGTTCAACGACCACGTGCTCCACGAACGCGTCAAGACGTTCCCCACCGAGCACGAGGCCCGAAAGTCCGCCGACGGTGAACTCATCTTCCGGCTCCCCAAGTGGGTACCCAGGGACGCGACGGACATCACAATCAAGGCGCAGACCACCGGCAATGCCAAACTCATGCACTTCACGCTCGGCGACACCCCGCTGAAACTGACCGGTGAGGAAGGCTGCTCGGAAGGCGCCTTCTCCGACGGGCCCACGCTAGTGGCGAGCTGGTGGCCACAAGACGTGGGGGCCGATGACGGACGGCCCGACTGTTCCGGGCAGTACCAGCTACGGGTCGCGGTCAAGGGAGACAAGGTCTACGCCTGGAGCAACGGCGACATGGTCGAGAGCTAAGAGCCTGTGTCACCCCTTCTTTCTGCAGGCCACAGCACTGCGAGATTGATGCTGCCGCCAGCGGCTCATCCCTACCCTTCAAGGCCTCGACAGGTCAGCAGAAGTCACTCACGAACGGGCAATAGCTGACGTGGAGTCAGGCTCCAACACCGGTCGGGGACACCGTCTACGTTCCCGGCGGCGGCACAGCCGCCGGCTCCCCGACGCTGCGAATGACGCCTACAGGCCGCCCCGGTACTGACCGGCAGCCTCCCGCAGTGTTCCGGGGTCCGGGGGCGGGCGCCGCCGTCCGCACCCGCAGCGGCGCCGGGGCCCTCAGGAGTGCTGCGGGTCGTTGGCGCTGCGGCCGTAGCGGGCGAGCATCGTCGTGACCGCCTCGTCGACCGCGTGGCCGATGTCGGCAGATGCGGGGCTCCAGTCGGCGAGCAGCATCCGCGGCCACAGGACGTAGTTGGCGATCATGCCGAGGAACTGGTTGGTGGCGCTCTCCGCGTCAGGTACCACCGCAGTGCCCGCGGCGTGCTGGGCCTCCAGGTAGTGCTGGACGGAGATGAAGTAGGGCAGCTTGCCCAGCTCGAACTGGGCCCGTCCCAGTTCCGGGAAGCGCGGCAGTTCTGCGATGACAATGCGGAAGAGGGCCGCCATCGCGGGCCGGCCGACCAGGTCGGCGTACTGGCGGCCGATCGCGCTCAGGCCGGCGCCCAGGTCCTCGGGCTGCGTCGCGGACGCCGCCGGGTCCGGCCCACCCTCCCAGTACTCGGTGACGATGGCCTCGAACAGCGCCGCCTTGGTCGGGAACTGCTTGAACAGCGTGGACTTCGAAACGACCGCTTCCTGCGCGATCCTCGCCAGCGAGGTCCCGTCATAGCCCCGTTCCAGGAACAGCTTCGTGGCCGCAGCGGTGATCGCCTCACGCTTGCGCTGAGCGAGTCGTTGGTGGTGCGCGGAGAGTCCTGCGGTCATGGGACCAGTATGCCCCATCACGAGGCGAGTCACTTGACTCGCCACTGTGCGGATGCTTACGTAGGCAGGGATGCGAGTCGAGTGACTCGCATCTGGTCGGCGGAAGCACTCCCCCGCCAGCGTCGGTCTGTTCCCGCAAGGAGAAGCACTCATGGAGTCAGGCAAGATCGCATTGGTGACCGGCGGCAATCGCGGGCTGGGCCGGGCCACGGCCCAGGCGTTGGCCCGGCACGGGCTGCGCGTCATCGTCACCCACCGCGGCGACGCGCAGGAGGCCGAGGAGACGGTCAAGAGCATTCAGGAAACCGGCGCCACGGCTGCCGCGCTGCGGCTGGACATCAGCGACGTGGCCTCCTTTCCCACCTTCGTCGCCCACCTGGCTGCGCAGCTGGAGCGCTGGGACGCGACCCGGCTGGACGTCCTGGTCAACAATGCCGGGGTCGGGCTGTTCGGACCGCTGGAAGCGGTCACGGTCGACGACTTCGACGCGATGATGGACACCAACGTACGCGGCACGTTCTTCCTCATCCAGGCACTTGCGCCCGTGCTGGCCGACGGAGGGCAGATCATCAACGTCTCCTCCTCCCTCAGCCGCCACACCAGTGCCGGCACCTCGGTCTACTCGGCCTCCAAAGCGGCGGTCGAGGTCCTCAGCCGGGCCTTGGCCCTTGAGCTGGGGGCGCGCAAGATCCGCGTCAACGCCATCGCACCGGGGCCGACCGCCACCGACTTCAACGGCGGCGCCATGCGGGACGACGCGCAGATGCGCGAGGGCTTGGGCGCGCAGACCGCGCTCGGCCGCGTCGGCGAACCGCACGAGATCGGCGACGCGATTGCCGCGCTCGCCTCCGAGGACCTGCGATGGGTCACCGCCCAGCGCCTCGAAGTGTCCGGCGGCGCCCTGTTGTAGGGGCCCCCGCCCACACCGTGTGCCCCCCGCCCCTTACCTGGCAGAACCGGGAGGTGTATCGGTGGACCGTGCAGAACTGGGCGGGACCGTCGTGTTCCCGGGCTCGCAGGACATGAAGGATGAGGCGAGACCGATGACCTTCCGGCTGGCGCTGTCGCGGCGTCGCTCGGCTGCGGTAATCCGACCGCGGTCGCCGACCCCAGCGAGGGCGAGCGCGTCCTGGACCTGGGCTCCGGCGGCGGCATCGACGTCGAGGTCCTGCTGTCCGCCCCGCCGCGTCGGTGCGACCGATAAGGCATACGGCCTGGACCTTCACCGGGTTCTCCAACACCCCCACCAGGTCGCCGACGGCGTGCACTCAACGATCGTGAAGGCCACCAAGCCTCGCTGAACCATCTGTCTTGCTGCTGGGACCAATTGGTCCCGGCGGCACGACGCGGCCCTCGCCTCCCGGACCTCACTCCGGGCGGCGGGGGCCGCATGTGCGTTCCTGGAGGCGGTCAAGTACCTCGACAGCACACAGAACCGCAAGGCTGGTTCTCAGCTGGGTGTGGTCCACCAAGGACCGCATGCTCCACCAGGGCGGCTTCTTCATGAAGATCGCCTGACGTGCTGAACCCAGGTGCAGTGCCCCGCTACACCGGCGGGGCGCCGTCGCCTTCCTTGGCTTTCACGGCGCGGCGGATCGCCTCTTCCTCGGCTCGCTGGCGTGCAAAGCGTGCCCGAAGTCCCCTCTCATGCGCGGGCTCTGGGGCCTCCTGCTCTGATGCAGGGAAGAACACCACGGCGTAGGCCTCGAAGCCCTCACTGGCACCCCACTCCTCGCGCGCCATCGCAGCTTCATGACGCTCGCGTGAGGTGTCACGGCCCTGCGCCCACACCTGTACGCGGTACGTCCACCCCGGGTCCAACTCGACCACCGGTTCCCCCGGTTCGGCAGACTGCCCGAAGAGCACCAACGGGGCATCGGACGGAGACGAGATCCCATTCATCGTGTCGTATACCGCCATCAGCCCCGCGTACACCGGCGTATAGGACACGGTGTCCACCAACTGCCACCCCTCCCCCGGTACCGCATCCTGGCCATGAGAGAGAGCCAGAACCACCGGTGCATAGTGAGCCTGCACTCGTGAGATCACCACAACAAGGCCGGGCACGACGATGACGGGGCGGTCGGTCTGAAAGTCCACCTCGGCATCAACCAGATCGAACCCGTCGCCAGGTATCTCGCCCACAGAGAAGTGGGAGTACTCGATATCAACGATCCCGGCCCGGCTCATCCTCTGCATGCGCGTCAGTCTCGGCTGCGAAGTCCCCTGGGACAACACGACCACTCGCTCCGCCCGACAGGCGCCGGGGACGGCGGATGGTCCGCACGCCAGCGGCCTCCGGCCACGACTCGCAGTCCGCGCCTGGCGGACTCCCCCACCACCGGCTTGTTGACCGCGGTCAACGTCGAGATACCGGTCCGCCATCCACAGGACTTGCCGCTTCTTAGATACACCACATGGAGTAATCGTTTAGGACTTCGACGAGTTCTTGAAGCGCAACCAGGGTTCGCGGCGAACGTCGACCTCGCCCGGTTGGCGATGCCGGAATCGATGCCGGAGCGGCTGCCGCTTGTGCTGGTCGGTGCCGATCCGCCAGTCGTGCCAGCGGACTTCTTTGGATCGGAGCCGGGGACGCGGGAGTGCTGCGGAACGCGGGTGGACGGGTGGACGGGTGGACGGGTGGACGGGTGGACGGGTGGACGGGTGGACGGGTGGACGGGTGGACGGGTGGATGATCGAGGACATCGCGTGTCTGGCGGTGCGGCTCGGGGTCAGGATGGACGTCGCGATCGTGCATCACACGCAGTGCGGCACCGGTCTGCTCGCCGCCCGGCGTTCCGCCGCTCTTTCGCAGATCCCGGGACAGCAAAACACCCCACCGGCCCGCCCTGGTCGTACCCGACCACGGCTGGAACACCTTCATCGACTGGATCAAGCACTGAGACCACTTACAAAAGCCCCCGCCCCGGCGGGGGCTTCCCCCTGCCTGAACGCCTGTCTTTGAACCCTCGCCTGCGCCCCGAGACGCAGGATGCGGCATCGTGAACCCACTGGATGCGGCCGCTCCGCATCGCGCTCAGCGCTCCGCGGCCCCTCACGGACGAGCCGTGCTGCGCCACGAGTTCGCTGAGCTCGGTGCTGCCCGGCAGCCGGCTGAGCCCGGCACGCAGCGCAGGCAGGGACAGCCCGCCGGCGGACCCGACACAGGCGTTGCCCCGCCACTACGTACGCGCTGCGACCACCACACATATTCCCGCGCCCAGCGGCGCCCTGTGCACGGACGCCCCGCCGACCCCCTTTACCGCCAGGTGATACCCGTCATCGCCGTCATCACAGGTGATCTCGACGCCCGGGACCGCAACGTGAACAGGTTCGCCCTGCACGTCAGCGACCGGCCGATGCCGGGCCACCCTTCCCGTGGGCTTTTGGCGTACACGGCCTGCGAGGCGAGGTCAGCGATGCATCCGGTGCGCCCGGATCTGCGGCGCAAGGGGCGGACCGGTGGGCGCTTGGTCCGCGTCGTCGGGGCACTGCGCCACCCGGCCCCCCGGTTCGAGCGGCATCATGCGTGACCGCCTCGACTCATGATCGTTGATCGGGATGCCGGCGCCTGAGGGCGGCGGTGTCCCGGCTTGCTCGAAGAGCGGGGCAGATCAGGTCAGGGCGTGGCGGGGAGGATGGCGGATGGGCGGCTGGATCGGTATCGGTCTGGGAGCTTGCGCGGCGCTGTGCCCGCTGCCGCACCACGGGGGCGTGGCCGTTGCCATGGACCACACCGCGGCCGGGGAGCGCCTGGTGGTGTGTGCCCCAGACGCATGGGTCGACCTCAGTCACCACCATCCCCAGCCCCCTCCACCTCCACCGCCACAGTCCACACCCCCACCACCGCCGCGGCCGCCGGCGCCACCCCAGCCCGCTCCGGTGCCACACCTCGCGCCCACGCCCCGGCCGCCGGTGCCCCCGCTCGTGCAGCGGACGGACATCGCAGCCACCGCGCCCCAACCCCCGGCACAGTCCACGCCGCCGACCGGCCCGCCGCCTGCCACTGCCCCCGCCCCGGCCCCCGTCGCAGAGCGGCCCAAGACAGCGGTGGCCCAGGCCTTTGGGTGGGTGCCCCGCCCGCACTACACCGGCGGTCCCTCGCGCCCGCTACCGGCCGGCATGCCGACCACCATGACCACTCTCGTCATCACCCTGCCGGGCATCCTGGCCGCCGCCGCCCTGCGACCCCGCTCCCGCCGCGGCTGACCGCCACGAGGCGACCCGCGTCCGGGCAAGCCGCACACCCCCACGCCGCTCTTCCCCCCGCCCGCTCCCCCGCCCGCTCATCCGTCCTGGAGTTGTGCTGTGCCGGAATGGCTCGTCTACACCCTGGCCTCGATCCTGGTCTGCGTCCTTGTCATCACCGCCACCGTCATGCGCCACCGCCGCGTGGACGCCGACGAGGACACCTCCCAGACCCCGGACGTGCTCGAATACATGGTCATGATGGTCGGCGTCGTCTACGCCATCGTGCTCGGCCTGGCCATCGCCGGCGTCTGGGAGGCCCGCGGCGCCGCCGAGGACACCGTCCAGCGCGAAGCCCAGGCCCTCTACGAAGTCGACCAGCGTCTGGACGTCTACCCGGCCGCCTTCCGCAGCCAGGTCAAAGACCACATCGACGCCTACGCCCGGCACGCCGTCACCACCGAATGGCCCGCCCTCAAAGACGACACCCCCCTGGACACCACCGGCGCCGACCTGCTGGCCCGCATCCGCGGCGACATCGCCCACCACACCCCGGCCAACGAGCTCCAGGCCCAGGCCTACCAGCCCCTGCTGGACCAGGTAGCAGCCGCCGACGACGCCCGCCACCAACGCCTTGACAGCGCCGGCACCACCCTGCCCGGCGCCCTCTGGTTCGGCCTCATCGCCGGCGCCGTCGTCACCCTCGGACTCCTCTACACCCTGCAGATCCGCCGCTCCGCCCGCGAACTCATCCTGGCCACCACCTTCAGCGCCCTCATCGTCTTCCTGCTCTTCCTCGTCTGGAGCTTCGACGCACCCCTGGGCCACTCCGGCACCGACACCGCCCAACCCCTCACCGACCTGATCACCACCACCTGACCCGCCACACCACCCACTGGCGACAACCAGGCGCAACAGGGCGGCCCGCACACAGGCCTCCCCGTCGCGCCCGGCCCAACTACGGCTGCCGGCACAGCCCTCACAGCCGTCCTCGCCGTTCAGATGGCGTGCACACCGCTCGAGCACACCGACAGCCCCGCCTGCAGACACAGCAACGGCGCAGAGGTGACGGCTGCTGGTCAGAGCTCCGACCGCTGCCCCCGGCCGGCGGCCTCACGGCAACCGGCGTGTCGATCCTCCTGGAGCTGTTTGAGCGCAGCCAGCAGCGACCTGCGTGAGGCAGCCACGTCGGGCGCCGTAGATCATCAGGGCGTGGAGCGGCGCCGCTACGGTGACTGCGCACGTCATTGGGCAACCGTCAGCAAGTGTGGCTCTCCTGGAGGGCCGCGACGAGCGGGACCCACCGGTGCCTGTCGGTGCCTGTGTCTCCGGGTGAACGTCGTCCTGCGCGGCACCGGTCTGTGAAGGCGGGGCCTCGGACCCCGTCCCCGAGCGCCACGCGGTGTACAAAACCGCCATGTCTTCGCGCTCGCCGTTTGCACGACCCGGACGTCTGGTCGACGGATTGTCCGCGTGCTCAACCTGACGGCCACGCCCCCGCTGCTGTTCGGCCGTGCGTGCTCGCGAGGGTGTGCGACGCGCGATCTCATCGAAATGATTGACACTCACCGACGCCCCGGAGAAGGCTTTCTCCTCGAGTGTCTCCGGAGCGCGCTCGAGTGACCAATAGCCACGCAAGCCGCGAAAGGCGTGCGAACGCTCACCGGACAGGCGCCATGGAACGGTTCGTCACACACACGTGGGGAGAAGTTCATGACCGAGTGGATTCTGGCATTCGACGCCGACTGCGGATTCTGTGAAGAAGTCGTCGATCGGGTGGGGAACTCCGTCGATGGAACGTTAACCACCGCGGGCCTCACGGAGCCCAGGGTCCGTGCGCTGCGCGTGCGTGCTCTGGGAGAAGGGGCCAAGTGGGCCCCGACCCTGCTGGCGGTCGACGGCGACCAGGTGCGGGCGTGGACCGGAACCGCACTGTCCCTCCGGCTGGTGCGGCTGCTGGGACCGGCGGACTCGCTGCGGGTGGTGCGCGCGCTCCATGGCCTCGACGCGCTGCGGTCACCGGGCCGTCGGGGAATCCTCAAGGCCGTGCCGGGGCTGGCCCTGGGCACGTTCCTGGTCACAGGCGGTCTGGCGGCCTCACCCGCGCAGGCGGTGTCCCGCGTCAAGGGGAGCAAGGCCTCGCGCTGGGTGCAGGCCAACCTCGAACGACTGCCCACCGGCTACGCCGAGTTCGTCTCCTATCCCCCGCACTACCGGCGCGCCGTCTACGGAGCGCTGTCCGCCTCGGCCCGGAGCGATCTGTGGGTGGCGCACTTCGCGCACTACCGGAAGACGCACACGGGTCTGTCGGCCGGGCAGTCCGCCGTCCTGGACGACGCGACGCGGCTGGCACCGCAGATCATCGCAGGACGCGGGAAGGGAGCGGCCGCCGACGATCTGGAGTCGGCGGTCGTGTCGGCGTTCGGCGAGAGCAGCGCCCACGCGGTACTCAAGACGCTCGGCCCCGCCGGCACGCACAGCGCGGCACCTCGGCGCGACCAAGGTATCCAGGCCCAAGACTGCAATTCCCGGTGCGGGGTGGGGACCGGAAGCTGCTCCTCGGTGTGCTATGGCGGGTGCACCTGGACGGACTACGGCTGCGGCCCACTGTGGCTGGCTCCATGCAGCGGGCTCTGCAACTGAGCTTGCCACACGCGGGTCGCGCCTTCCGCTAGGCGGCTACGGGCCTGTGTGACGTTGTGATCAATCAGTTGCCTTCAGCAGGTCGTTGATCCAGATCACGGAGGCGCGGAGGTGGAGGCCGGCGAGGTAGCTCTGGGGCGTTTTGTCGTATCGAGTCGCGATGCCCCGCCAGGCCTTCAGCTTGTTGATCAGACGCTCGAAGGTGTTCCGCTCCTTGTAGAGACCGGCGTCGTGACCTGTGGGCCGACCGCCCCGGCTTCCTTTCCTCTTCCGGTTAGCTGCCTGGTCCTTCTTCTCCGGGATGACAGCCTTGATGTTGCGTTTACGCAGGTAAGAACGGTTGGCGCGGGATGAGTAGGCCTTGTCGGCGGCGACAGCCCCGGACCGGGTCCGGGGACGGCCGACAGGCAGACGGACCCGCACCTTCGTTCCTGGCTGGCGGCGTTCCGCTGGCTTCGACCGGCCGCAGAGGACGGCGGCGGCCGCAAGCAGGAAGCAGTGTACTTGGGTGTCGTCTTGCGGGTGAGCTTCGCCTCTCTCCCCCAGCAGCCACATCGTCCCAACTGGTTCCTGTGAGTGGGGGTTAACCGTGAGAGATCACCTGGGGGCATGAACACGGGGGCCGCCGCGCATGTGAGGGACGGCCCCCTCCGGGTACCCGGAGAGGGACATAAGGAGGACTTCATGCCGCTCACGTTCCGCAAGAGCTTCCGGATACTTCCCGGCGTGCAGCTGAACATCAACAAGCGCTCGTGGTCCCTCACCACAGGCGGCCACCACGGCCCCCGCCGTACCCACAGCAGCACCGGTCGGCGCACCACGTCGATGGACCTGCCGGGCCCGTTCGGCTGGCGCCGCACAACGAAACGACGGTAGGAGGACAGCAGGAGAGCAGCCCTGAGACGGCGCCGGGCCCGCCCGGGGAAACGTGATCCCGCGACGCTCTGCGCCCTGTTACGGTCGCCCACGCCAAACGCTCGGCGGGGAAACTGAGCCGCCCGGAGTTTCGTACAACTCGGCCCGGCTCTTCGGCATTTACCCCCAGGCGGGGCCGCTCGCGGCGCGGAACATCGGAAACATAAGCCTGCGCGACGGGTATCCCAACGATCTGTCCGATGAACGCTGGGAGCTAATCGAACCCATGCTCACTGCCTGGCGCTCCCGGCGCCGCCGAGACGCCCTGGATATCGGCCGCCCGCCCGAGCACGACCTGCGGCAGATCCTCAACGCGATTCTGTACGTGGACCGCACCGGGATTCCCTGGCGTTACCTGCCGCACGACTTCGCCCCGTGAGCCACGCGCCAAGTGGCAGCAGGACGGTGTCTTCGCCCAGCTCACCGGGCTACTGCGGCGCCTGGTCCGCGAGGCCGCAGGCGTGACGGCGAGCCGTCACGCCTGCGTGCTGGACTCCCAGAGCGTCAAGACTTCCGCCAACGTGCACCTGGCCGACCAGGGAACCGACGCGGGCAAGCGGGTCATCGGCCGCAAGCGCCACCTGGGCTGCGACACCCTCGGCCTGCTGCTGACCGTCCGGGTCACCGCCGCGAGCGTGTCCGACACCGCAGCCGGTGACACCCTGCTTGGCTGCGATGATCAACCGGGGTCGGGGTCCCCGCTGGTCAGCGTCGTCCGTGAGCGCCCGGGCGAGGCGTGGCCTGCGGAGGGTTCCAGCAGCGCGACGCTAATGTCGGCGCCATGACTGATGATGCGCTGCGTTCCCTCACCATCGAACGTGCTGGCCCGGGCCGGTTCACCGCCACCAACGCCCGCGGGGACGTGCTGAGTTTCGGCACCGGCGAGGGTGGCGGATTCACGCCCGTCGAGCTCTTCCTCACCGCGATCGGCGGATGTAGCGCAGCCGACGTGGAGGCCGCCACGACGCGTCACAGCGAGCCGACCACGTTCACCGTCACGGTCAACGGCAACAAGGTGCAGGACGAGCACGGAAACCGGATGTCGGATCTCACGGTCATTTTCTCCGCCGCCTTCCCCGACGCGCCGTCAGGTGACCGGTCCCGGGCGATCCTCCCCCGGGCCGTGAAGGCCTCGCACGACCGGCTGTGCACGGTCAGCCGTACCGTGGAGGCGGGCACGCCGGTCAGCACCGCCGTGGTTGGCACACCGGACGACATCTGACGCAGCCGCGCCCCCGGGCAGCTACCACCAGAACGCCAACAAACGCAGCAAGAAGCCACGACGCCTCATTCACGTCTTGTACTGGATTGGCGCCGCCTTCACCGCCACGTGGGCCCTGATGTTCCTCCTGCCCGCCGCACAAGCAATCAGGCCGACTGAACCACGGCCCGCTGTGACAACACGCTGGAGAACGCGCCACCGCCGCAGCGGGCAAATCAGAGCACTTTCGACACACGGCCTAGCACATCGGTGTCGATCCGCAGCGGTGCGTGACTGGGGCGGACGTGGCGGTGGATCTGGTGGTAGTGGTCCGGGTCGGCTTCGGCCGGGGCGTACGGCTCACTCAGGCGCAGACGCCGGTCTCGTTCTCGGGGGCTTCGGTACCGAACACGACCTCGAAGCACGGGGCGCGGTCGTCCGCACACCATTCAGCGTCGGCATCCTGGCCGCCGTGAAAGTCTTCGAACTGGTGGTCAGCGTCCGCCGCCCAATGCGGCCCGAACGGTGGACGGGCCGGTGAAGTCCTTGTCGAGGGCATCCATGACGACCTCGTCGCAGACGTTGCCAAGCCAGTACCCGGCCTCGCGCAACGCACCGACCATGTGGAAGCCGGCCTTCTCGTAGGCGCGGATGCCTGCAGCGTTGAGGGCGAGAGCCTTGAGCCAGACCATCCGCAGGTTGGTGATGTGGAACGCGTCGTCAAGGGTGAGCCGAGTGGCTGCGGTGCCGAGGCCGCGACCACGGGCTTTAGACGCGAGCATGATCACGTACTCGGCGGTTCGTATGGAGCAGAAGGCGTTGATGCCCGTGTCGAACGGGCTGCCATCGAGTACGTGCTGACCAACCGAGCCGTCGCCAACGACAGCCTGGGACTGATGCCTTCTGCCCCCCAGCTTTCGTTCTAGTGGTCGCCGCAACACCCCAGCTCAGGGGATGCGATGAACTTCAAGGTCAGGAAGAACCGGGGCAGTCAGGGGCCCAGGCCTCTGGTCCGTGAGCGGGAGGAATACTTTCGGCTCATGGACCAGGGGCTGAGCAGTCGAGAAGCGTGTCGCGTGGTCGGAATCAACCGGCGAACCGGGAAGCGGTGGCGGACGCGGTCGTCTCGACGCGGGCCCGCGGCTGACCCGGCGAGTGGCGCTCCCCCGTCGGAGCGGGCGCCGGTCTGCCCCCGGCGATCAGGTGCGGGTCCAGCGCTGGTTGCTGCCGTTCGAGCAGGAGTAGAGCTGGATCAGGGTGCCGTTGGCCGTGCCGCCCCCGGCGGCGTCGAGGCAGAGGCCGGACTGGACGCCGGCGATGGATCCGTCGGAGTTGAGGCGCCACTTCTGGTTGTCGGCGCCCCAGCAGCTGTAGATCTGGACCTTGGTGCCGTTGCCTGTCCCACTCGCGTCCAGGCACTTGTTGCCGTAGACCCTGAGTTCACCGGCAGCGGTGTACGTCCACTGCTGATTGGTGCTGCCTGAGCAGTCCCGCAGCTGGAGCTGGGTGCCGTCGGTGGTACGGGAGTTGGGGACGTCCAGGCAGCGGCCCGAGCCGACGCCCTTGATCCCTCCGGCGTCCGAAGGAGGTGTGGTGGAGCCGCTGTTGAGTGCGTTGATTACGGCGGTGTAGGCGGGCTTCTTGCTGCCGTCGCCGTTGAACAGCAGCGGCGTGTCCTGCGATCGCCAGGAGTCGGTGTCGCGCACGCCCCAGACGGTGATGCCGAGGCAGCGCGAAACGGCCAGGCAGTCGTTGGTCACATTGGCGTAGGTCGTGGCCGAGGCGCCCTGAATGTCGAGTTCAGTGACGGCCACGCCGACGCCGAGGGCGGCAAAATTCTGCAGGGTTGTGCGGAAGTTGCTGTGGTAGGGGCTGCCGCTGTTGAAATGGGACTGGAAGCCGACGCAGTCGATCGGCACGCCGCGCTGCTTGAAGTCCTTGACCATGGCGTACATGGCCTGGGTCTTGGCCCAGGTCCAGTTCTCGACGTTGTAGTCGTTGTAGCAGAGCTTGGCGGCCGGGTCGGCGGCGCGCGCGGCACGGAAGGCGACCTCGATCCAGTCGTTGCCGGTGCGCTGCAGATTGGAGTCGCGCCGGGCTCCCGAACTGCCGTCGGCAAAGGCCTCGTTCGCGACGTCCCACTGGGCGATCTTGCCCTTGTAGTGGCCCATCACACCGTTGATGTGGCCGATCATCGCCTGGCGCAGAGTGCTGCCGCTGAGGCTCTGCATCCAGCCGGGTTGCTGCGAGTGCCAGGCCAGGGTGTGACCGCGTACCTGCTTGCCGTTCTGCACCGCCCAGTTGTAGACGCGGTCGGCGGCGGTGAAGTTGAAATGGCCGCGCTGCGGTTCGGTGGCGTCGATCTTCATCTCGTTCTCGGCCGTCACCGAGTTGAACTCACGGCCCGCGATCGTCGTGTACGCGGATTCGCCCAGCTTGCCCGAGGCGATGGCGGTGCCGAAGTAGCGGCCGCTCTGCGCGGCCGCGGCGCCGAGCGTGCTCTCGGCCGCGTGTGCGGTCGGCGGCGCCACCAGTGCGGCGGCCAGCGTGAGGACGGTGACGGCCAGCGATAACAGCAGACCGCGGAGCTTTCGGCGGACAATGGGTCCGGGAAGGGCGGACAAGCCCATGAGGGTGTCTCCAGAGTCGAAAGGGCGAATGCGCTGAGGCGCGGGGTGGGTGTCTCCCGCTCCCACTCGGCGGGCGGATGGGGCGTGCGGCGGTGCGTGGATCTGCCGTGCGGCACAGAGTGTTCAGAGCCTGCATGGTCGATATCTCGAACCGTGATCGGCTTCTCAGACAGGAATGGTCGAGCTATTGATGGTGGATCGTCAATACTCCCAACAGAAGAAGTTTCCGTTGGTTTCCCGAAACTTCCGGAACCTCATCGATCGACGTGGCAAATCGCCAACCTCCGCCAAGAGGCGCAGTTGCGGCCAGATCGGCGACAGGCCTTGACCGGACGACCCCTCGTTCCTAGCTTGTGGCGTCAATGAATCCGGGAATCTTCCGGAACTTTTCGAAACCGTTTCGGCCCCTGCCTGCCGCGTCCCTGCCCCTCCATGGAGGCCATCCGATGTGGGGACCATCCCCGCGGACGCGGGGAGCACACTGCTTGACCTGCTGTTTTGTCCCCGCACCTGGGGGATGCCTTGCAGGCGATGATCTGGAGGGATTTTTCGGGTGTGCCGGACTCGGTGAAAGTACTGAGATCCGCAGGTTGGTGACGGCAGAATGCCTGGTGAAAGAGCCTGTTTTCCGCGCCCGCGGGGATGGTCCCGGGCGCAGGATCGGCAAGCACCGGGTTCAGTACTACTCCTCGCATGCGTGGGGACGGTCCCCGATACTCGACCCGCACCGACCCGCCGGCTTCGAATGGCGCAACGAGGTCGAGCGGACCATCTACCGGCTCCAGATCTCCCGGGCCGTCAACACTCGCTACGACAAGAGGGCCTACGTCTTCCACGGCGCTGTCACCACAGCCGCGATAGAACTCTGGCTCCGCCCCTGAGATGTGCCCTGCACTTGTCAGCACCCAGAGAACTCCTTAGCCAACAGCAGCCTCGCCCCATACAGTGCCGAAGGCACAACGACGGCTACATGAACCAGCCCACAGGCAAGTTGATTCAGATCAACACCTTGTGCCGCCTGTCCACACCGAGATATCTGCGGCACCCCGACGGACAGCTTCTTCCGGGTCCAGGGCGAGCTCTCCGCAGGCCGCTGCGACGTCCGGCACACCGTCCGGTCCCGCAAGCGCGTCATATATACCGGTCTGCAGCCAGTCGGCCTGGTTGTCGTCAGCCTCTGCAACCGCGAAAGCGATGAGCCTTATGGCGCCCACCGTCCCCAGCTGGGCCAGAGCCTCTGCCGTCTGTCGAGTCACCGCCGTGTCATCGACGTCGAGAAGCAGCCCCACCAGCGCTTCGGCAGCTTCAGGGACATCAGTGAAGGAAGCAAGGTCACGCCCGGCACGAACACGTTGCGTCCACGAAGGAGACGACGCCTCGGCCAATGCCGCCTCCAACCCACCCATCATCACCGGCACGACAGACAGTCTCATGCCCCGACATGGGGATAGTTGAACGGCTGGCGCCGGATGGGCTGTGGCAAGTGTTCCAAGATGTGATGCCGGAGCCACCAGTGCGCGCGCAAGGCGGTGGTCGGCGGGGATGTGATGACCGTGCGGTGCTCGCTGTGATCAACTTCGTTGCCACGTCGGGCTGCACGTGGCGGCAACTGCCGCCCGTTTTCGGCGCCTCCTGGCAGACGGTGCGCCTGACGATCGTCGACCGTTCCGTTTTGCGCACGGTCTGACACACGGGGCGGCTCCTCGACCGCGTCGGGCGCAGTGTCGGGGTCGTGCCGCTGCATCATCCGGAGGGGTAACAAAGGCACTGGCCGAAAGGCGTCGCGACGGCCATTTCGACGTCGAGCCCACTGGCCGGCCCGGGGCGACGTCACAGAATGTCGACCACCTTGTTTCGGGCGCACCGGGCTCGCACGACGCACACGCACGGCTGGGAGTGCCCACCCGAGACCGGCTGAAGCCGCATCACCGATGACACAACTCAAGCCACCGCCCGCCCGGCGTGACAACCCCCCGATCCACTGATCCGCGCAGGACAGCATCCCTGCTGGGTACTCCTCCCGCACACCGGGATACTCAATCCCGAGGCGCACTCAGCGGTCCTCCGGGACCTCGCCCATTTCCGCCGCCGCTGGATCGAGTACGCGCGCCAGGAAGAGTCGAGTCCGCTCGTGTTGCGGGTCGCCCACCACGCGTTCGGGCGTGCCCTCCTCGACGATCACTCCGTCGTCCATGAAGACCACCCGGTCGGCGACCTCGCGCGCGAAGCTCATCTCGTGGGTGACGACCAGCATCGTCATCCCCTCTTGGGCGAGCGAGCGCATCACCGCGAGTACGTCCCCGACCAGTTCGGGGTCGAGCGCGGAGGTCGGCTCGTCGAAGAGCATCAGCTCGGGGTCCATGGACAGCGCCCGAGCGATCGCGATCCGCTGCTGCTGGCCGCCGGAGAGCTGCGCCGGATAGGACTGCTCCTTGCCGACGAGGCCCACCCGCGCGAGGTTGGCCCGCGCGATGCGCTCCGCCTCCTCCGTGCTGCGCCGCAGCACGCGGCGCTGCGCGATGGTCAGGTTCTCCAGTGCCGTGAGGTGCGGGAAGAGGTTGAAGGACTGGAAGACCATGCCGATCCGACGGCGTACGCGATCGATGTCCACATCGGGGTCGGTGACCTCCGTGCCGGCTACCGTCACCGTGCCCGACGTGGGCTCTTCCAGGAGATTGACGCAGCGCAGCAGGGTCGACTTGCCAGAGCCCGAAGGGCCGATGACACAGACCACGTCGCCGCGCCCGACCGTCAAGTCGATGCCCTTGAGCACCTTCAGATCGCCGAATGACTTGCGCAGCTCGCGCACCTCGATCGCCTGGCCCGAAGGTGCGGGCGCATCGGGTGCCTTGTCCAACTTCATGGTGCTCACCTGGCTTTCGCCGTACGGGCCTCGAGCCGGCGCACCAGATGGCCAAGCGGGAGGGTGATGACGAGATACAGCAGTCCGGCGATCAGGATCGGGGTCAGGCTCTTGTGCTCGTTCAGCGCGTCCCGGCCGAAGTTGGCCAGCTCGAACTGGCCGAGCGATAGGCCGAGCAAATACACCAGTGAGGAGTCCTTGGTGAGCAGGATCAGCTCGTTGGTCAGCGGCGGCAGCACGATTCGGAACGCCTGCGGCATCACGATCGACACCATTGCACGCCCCGCTGACATGCCCAGCGAACGGGCCGCCTCGGTCTGGCCCTTGGGCACCGCCAAAATGCCCGCGCGGATCGTCTCGGCCATATAGGCGGCACCCACCAGGCCCAGAGACAGCATAACCGTGATGTCCATGTCGAGCGCGACCTCGAAGGCCAGCGGCACCCCGAAGCCGAGCGAGATGAAAACCAGCAGGGAGGGGATGCCGCGGAAGAACTCGATATAGGCGATCGCGATCCAGCGGTAGGGAGGCACCGTGGACAGCCGCATCAGCGCCAGCACGATGCCGAGCCCCAAGCCGAAGCTAAAGCCGAGGAGCGTGTAGTAGGCGGTGTTGACCAGCGCGGTGGTGATCACCTCGGGGAACAGCGCCTTGGCGATCTCCACATCGAAGAAGGCCTGGCGCAGTGTCCCCCAGTCGGCCACCAGCGCGATCACGGCTATGGCGATGAACAGCACGGCGTACTGGATGCCGCGGAACAGCCGTGCCCGCCGCCGTCGGGACATGGACATACGTGCAGAACTCCTCTGGTCGGCCGTTTGGATCCTGGAGGTCAGCTCTGCGGAGTGGTGCCGAACCACTTCTTGTAGATCTTGTCGTAACTTCCGTCGGTCCGGGCGTCCTTGAGGATTTTGTTGACCTTCGTGCGCAGTGAGTCGTTGCCCGTGCGGAAGCCGATTCCGTACTTCTCACCGGTGTCGAACTCCGCGGTCACCTCGGTGTCCGGGTTGTCCTTGATGTATTCGAAGAGCACGCCGTTGTCGTTGATGCCCGCGTCGACTTTGCCGGCCTTGACCGCCGTGAGCAGCAAGCCGACGTCCTCGTACTCCACGAGTTCGACGTCGAGGCCCTTGCTCTCCTTCTTGGCGTAGATGCCGCCGGTGGTGGCCTTCTGGTAGCCGAGCTTCTTGCCCTTGAGATCCTCGAAGGTCTTGTAGGGCTGCCCCTTCTTGGTGATCAGCGCCTGGGTGGCGTTGAAGTAGGGGGCCGAGAAGTCCATGACCTTGTCGCGCTCGTCGGTGATCGTCATGCCTGCGGCGGCCAGGTCGCACTTGCGGATGTTGAAGTCCTGGCCGGTTTCGATGCCCTCGAAAGGTGTGTTGACGATCTCCTGCTCTACCCCAAGTTCCTTGGCGACCAGGTCGACCAGATCCACGTCGAAGCCGACGATCTTGCCGTCCTTCTTCGACTGGAACGGCGGATAGGGCAGATGTGTGCAGGTCTTGATCTTGCCAGACGAGACAAGCTTGATCCCCGAGGCGCCCTTGTCGCCGTCGCTGTCGGACTTGGTGCTGGTGCAGCTCGTCATCAGCAGGACGGCGACTGTGGTCAGGGCTATGGCAGCCACCGGGAAACGAACGGGCTTGGGGGGACGAGCGGACACAGGACCTCCAGGGCAGGCTCGAACGAGGCGCGAGCGAGATCAACAGCGCTGTGTGCTGCGCAAGCTGCGGTGCATCCTGCCACCGCCGGGGGCTCTTGTCCTGCCCTCGGGATTTCGTATGGGTAACACGTTCGATCTCCACCGCGTCAACTCCCCTATAGCATCGGCACCTTACTGCGCATCAGCTACCGAACTGACGGCGAGGGCGGTTGGAGACGCAGAGGGGTTTTCTCCCCGTAACGCCCGACACCGACGAGGGCTCCGTCACGGCCTCGGCACCGCTTCATGCCACGAACCCCGCGCGACGCCATAGGCTCAGGGACTGACCCTTGAGCAGGTCGTTCTCTTGCAGAAAGGCGGCGAGCTTGGCGAAGCCGTCGATCCTGGCCTGGCGGTGGTGGGGGTTGGAGCGCGTCTGGCGGACGGCCTCGCGCGCATCGAGGCCAGAGCGCCGGACATCTGCGGGTTGATGAACTGCAGGTCCATGAAGGGTCCGCCCAGTCCCGCCAGCCGGCTGGCGAGCTGCTTCTCCAGGGGTCGTGCCGCCGGGGACCTGCTCGTGGCGAACGGCGTCAGTACGGACGCCTACACCCAAGAGATGCTCCGCACGGTGGAGGAGAACGGGCCGTACATCGTCGTCGCCCCCGGCTTCGCGTTCGCCCACGCACGGCCGTCGCCCGCCGTGCATCACACCGGCATGTCCTGGGTGCGTCTTGTCGAGCCCGTCCCCTTCGGCCACGACACGAATGACCCGGTCCGCCTCGTCGTCGCCCTGGCCGCGACGGACGCCTCCGCACACACTCAGGCAATGGGCGCCCTCGCCCGGCTGCTTGGAGACCCGCAGACAGTGGATGCCCTCGACCAGGCGCCGACCCCCGAGTCGGTGCGGCAGATCCTCGTGAGGGCCGAGGAGCCCGCCGAGTCGACTGAGCCCGCCGCGCCCGCCGCCACCAAGGCCGCACGCGGTTCCCGCGGCACGCACACGATCCTCACCGTCGAACCGACCAGGGATCATGGTGGACATGACCACCGAACATCCCGCCGAACGGGGCGGTACCGGGCGCGGCTGGTTCGCCGCCTTCTCCGACCGGGCCTCAAACGTCACCAGCTCTCCGCTTTTCTACCTACTCTGCGTACTCCTCGTCCTTGGCATGGTCGTGGTGCACCTGGCACACCTGTCGACGCCCTGGCTGATCTTCGCGGGTGACGTCATGACGGCCATCAACCTGCTCCTGCTCACCCTGCTGAAGAACACTGAACGGCGCGACACTCGCGCCGTTCAGCGCAAACTGGACGCCATCGCCGCGGCGATCCTCGAACAGCGCGAACCAACGAGCCACACCGCTGTCGATGACCTGCGGCGCGTGATTCGCATGGAGGAGGAGCAGTAACAGATCGCGTCGCCCCCAACGGCCGCGCGCGCACCGCGGGGCGGCTCCGGGGCCAAGGGCGCGCCGAGGTCCAACGGGTCCGCGAAGTCACCGTCCGGCCCGTCGCGGATACCTATTCTCAGCCCGAAGCCCTGGCTGCACCATCCTGGGAACACCCCCGCGTTTGTGGGGTGTTCCCGGCCAAGACGATCTGGACCGACATGGTCAAGGCCTCCCTGCCGACGTGGCGGTGTTCCAGCAGCCGGGCACGGCGGCATGACCGTGGTGGAGGGTCAGTCTTGGGCGGATAGTTCTTCGGCCAGTTCCATACAGCGCAGGCGGGCCGGCGAGAAGTCGTAGGGCATCTTGCCGGTGGCTTCGAACACACTCATGGAGTCAGCCTTCCGTCTGCCAGAGCTGAGGTCGACCTCGTCCTCGCCGTCATCGGCGGTAGCCGGGTGCAAAGTGTCCCAGGCGTCAAAGAGGGCATCGTCGTCCCTATCCAGGCCGGACTCCTCGATGACGGCCTGCAGGGCGCTTTCGAAGGCGTGCCGCTCGACGGCTACTTGAGCCACCCGCGGATCATCAACGGCGACGCTGTCATCGAGTGCCTCCTCGGCGCCGTCGATACGGTCGGAATCCTTCCGCAGAGTGGGATGCGTGGCCAGGACGACGAAGCGGGTGGCCTGGACGGCCGCGCCGAGCGGGCCGAAGATCCGCTCAGTGACCAGCAGACTGTCCAGGTCCGCCTGACGCAGGGAGCCCTCGGGCAGGCTCTTGAGGCGTTCGGTGACGAAGTCGGAGAGCAGGCCCATCCGTCTGCCTTCGGCGCGCATCCGCTGAACGGCGCTCCGTTGCCGCCGCAATTCCGCCTCCTGCTCGGCGAGGGTTTCCTCCAACCGCTCCAGGATGCCCGCGGTACCGTCTCCGCTGTCCGCCCCGGCGGAAGCCAAGCCGACGGTGAAGGCGTCACGGATGTCGTCCAGGGCGATCCCGGCGTCAGCCATCTTGCGAATCCACAGCAGGCGGATCATGTCCTCGTACCCGTACCGGCGGCGGCCATCGCCTCCCCGCGCAGGCTCGGGGAGCAGGCCGATCTCGTGGTAATGGCGAATCGCCCGTGGCGTGCTGCCGGCGAAGGCCGCCGCGTCACCGATCTTGACCTGGCGCGGTGGCATGAAAGAGGAATGCATGAGCAGAGACCTTTTCTCAATGAATCGGGACGTCAGTCCACGGGACCACATGCCGCTACGGAAGGTGCAACCCCATACACCGACATGGGGCACTTCGGCCGGCGGGCGATCACCCGAAACTGGCTCTTCCTGGTACAGCCCGCCTGCGTCCTGAGCTACCTGGGACAGGGTGCGCTGATCCTCAACGATCCGGACAGCATCAGCAGCCCGTTCTTCCTGCTCATGCCCGACTGGGGCCGCTGGCCGATGGCGCTCCCCGCGACGGCGGCGACGGCGACGGCGATCGCTTCCCAGGCGGTGATCACCGGCGTGTACTCGGTCGCCTCCCAGGCGGCCCAGCTGGGCTACCTGCCGAGGCTGCGCATCGCGCACACCTCCGAATCCACCATCGGCCAGATCTACGTCCCCTGGATCAACTGGCCGCTGATGGTCTTGGTCCTCACCCTGGTCTTCACCTTCCGCTCCTCCGCGGCGCTGGCCTACGCCTTCGGCATGACGGTCACCGGCACCATCACCACCCTGCTGTTCTTCTCCGTGGCCAACGCCAAGTGGGGTACGCCACGCTGACTGCTCGTCATCGGCGGTGGCCTGCCCCTCCTCGTGGACCTGCTGTTCGTGGCGGCCAACATGACCAAGCTCGTCCACGGCGCGTGGCTACCACTGCTGATCGGCCTCACCGCGTTCACCGTCATGACGACCTGCGCGGCGGCGAGGCTCCCACACGCCAGGTACCCGGCACGGCTGTCTTCCTCAACCGAAGCAAGGAGACCGCACCCCCGGCCATGCGTGCCAACGGCGAGCACAACCACGTGCGGCACAAGCAGGTCGTGATCCGCACCCTGCAGACCGATCCGGTGCCCCGCGCCCCGGCCGACCAGCGGATCGTCGTGGACGACCTCGGATACGGCGACGACGGAGTCATCCACGTCACCGCCCGGTTCGGCTACATGGAGACACCGGACGTGCCAGGCACACTGGCCATGCTCGACACGGCCGAATCGGAAGGGCCGCTGCAGCTCGAACAGGCCTCCTACTTCCTGTCGAAGATCGAGCTACGGCGCGGGAAGGCGCGGACGATGGCGCCCTGACGCAAGCGTCTGTTCATCGCCACCTCTTACATCACATCCAACGCCGCCGAGCACTTCCGCCTGCCCCGCGACCGCACGGTCATCATGGGCTCGCACATCGAGGTGCGGGAACACCCGACACCGTAGGGACGGGCACGCGTCAGACGGCGGGCACGGCAGCAGACCTTGCCTCTCACGACCTCTTCCCAGGGCGGTCAGAGCGAGATCTACAGGCAGTGCCGCTGCGGCCCACGGCCGCTGCCAGCCCTACTGCATGCCCTGCCCTTGTCAATGCACCTCCCAACTTGATGCGCTCGCTCTGGTCGTAGGCCCAGTTGGTCGTGGAGCCGCTCCTGGTTGAGTTCAGGGGAATCAGTTCGATTGGGTGGAGTGACACATTGCGGGTAATCGGCAATCCGAGTGGCCGATAGCGGCCTCGTTCTCTGAGTTACGGGAGTATTCCTTGCGGGCTGCGGAGATGACGGAGATAAGAAAAGCGGCGGGGCCGACGGCGGTAACTCGGACAAGGCGTTCTCCGGGCAGAGCGCCGACGAAATAGCAGACAAGGCCGTCGCAGCCACGAAGAACGCCAAGTCCATGCATATGAAGGGCGATGCGCAGCAGCCCGACGGCAAGACGGTGAGCGTGGACCTCTCGGTCGACCAGCAGAAGAACTGCGACGGCGGCATCGAGATGGAGGGCGCCCAGGCGGACGTGCGGCACACGGGGGGCACGTTGTACCTGCGCGGCGACGAGCAGTACTGGAAGGCCGCGTTCAAGGGACAGCCGGGTGCCGCGAAGGCGGTGCCGAAACTCAAGGACAAGTGGGTGAAGATGCCCGCCGACGACACGACCAGCAAGAGTCTGTGCGACAAACAGGCGCTGATGGCGTCGATGGATGAGAACAAGTCTGAGCGCAAGGGCATGAAGAAGGGCGACACGACCACGGTGGACGGTCAGGAAGCCCTCACGCTCACCAAGAAGACGTCGGCCGGTGAGACGCTGACGCTACTCGTCGCCACCAAGGGCCAGCCGTACATCCTGAAGAGCACCACTGAGGGCGGAAAGAACCCGAGCACCGCCATATTCAGTGACTACGACAAGGCTGTACAGCCGCCGAAGCCCGCGGCTGATGACACCGTCGACCTGAACAAGCTGGCGGCCTCATAGCGTTCTGCGGCCCCGAGGCTGCGGGCTCGGGCCTGTGTTCGGCTTCGTGCTCCACGCGCGAAAGGCACTGCCTGCTAGCAGCAGTGCACCCTTTCGCTCACTTCCTACGTTGGCGTACCAGCTTTGCCAATATGGCGACACCGAGAACCACGACCACGGCAACGAAGAGAATCTGGCCCCAAACTGGGAAGTCAGATCCACCGCCACGCCCGGCTGCACTTAGAGTCACCATGTCTTCGTCATCCTTTTCTAGAAGGTGTATTGGGCTTTCGCGGAGCATCCAGGGCTGGAGTACTGGATGCTGAGCCCGGCCGTGGTGTCGCCCTCGGCACTCACCGATGCCCCGTCGTCATTGACGGCCACGCCTCCTCCGACGCACGCGCCGAAGGCGCATACCTCGCCACTGATACCGAAGGACGCCAGGCCATTGGTATCGATGCGGTTGACGGGGTCGCCTTCGGCGTAGGGGTACGGGTTCTTCTGCTGGCCGGGTGGGTCAGGGCTGTTGAAGCGGCCGATGTTGGGGTCGTAGTAGCGGGCGGCGAAGTGGTAGAGGCCGGTGGGGTCTTGGTAGCCAACGAACCGGTAGGGATGGGAGACCTTTTCGCTGCCTGCGCCCGGGTGACGCCGCGGGGGCTGTAGGAGTAGGAGTGACCTCGCGCCGGACTCGTCGGCGACCGCCACGACCGAGCCAAGGGCGTCAGTGAGGTAGTAGTAGGCCTTGCCGTCACGGGCCATGGAATTGAGTGTGCCCCCGGGTTCCCGGTTGAAGCCCGTGTCCACACCGGCAGTTGAGGTGGCGGCGAGGCCGATCGGCCCGTAGTGGAAGAAGGTGTCGCCGAGCTTGATGCGCTCGCTCTGGTCGGCTGGCTGTGGTCCGACCAGGTTTCTCCCGTCCGGGTCCCTTCAGGGGTCGGCGCCGCCGCGGTCTCGTGGCCTTCCTTGTCGTAGGACCAGTTGGTGGTGGAGCGTTCTTCGCGGTGATCTGCTGGGCGTCTGCAACCAGAGCGCGAAGACAACCCACCCGCTCCCCCATGCTGCGCCTGGCGCTGCCCTCGCCGGAGCCGACCACAAGAACCTCGTCACACCAGCAGCACGGGGTGTTGGTCGACGAAAGACGGGATGGGAGCAAGGCGAGTGGTGGTTGTTGTGGTTCGCGGGCGCGTACTACGTCTATTGGAACGTCAGCCAGACAACAAGGCTGACAGGGACGAGGGCACAGGCCAGGCCGAAGCTCAGGAATGCATAGGCCAGCGCCTTGAAGGCCTTGTGCGACTGAGCCCGAGACGCCGCGAAGCACGTGAAGCTGACGATGGCGAGGCACGGCAGAGTGATGAAGAAGAAGCCCAACGCTGCCATGATTCCCCGTCAGCCGACCGCCCTACAGCCGGAAGTTACAGGAGCCACCGCGTTCAGCCGCCACCGGGCCAGGGGCGGTCGGACGGCGGATACGGACCGACCTCAAAGCCTGAGTGCGTCCGGGCCCGACAAGGACAGCAACTGGATCAGCAGCGGCGAGTGACATCAAAAGTCACCTCGATTGATCACGCAGAGAAGAACCCAGGGCTCCCCAACCCACCGCGAAATGACCTCCCGCTCAACCTCCGCAGCCATGCCGCCACCGGCGGGGCCACACCACCGGCGTGGACACAATGCACACGCCCGTGCAGGCTCTCCCGATTCATGCTTGGTCCCGCGACATTGCCTCACGGAGTTACGGGCGCTGCGTCTCTCGCGCAGGTGTCGGCCAATGCCCTGAGTTTGGGTGTCAGGTCGGGGTGCTCTCCCCTGGATCTGGATACTGACTGGAGAAGCTGGGCACAGACGGTCAGGAAAGCCACTTTGCCAGGAGCGTTGTCGAGGAGCCTGCTGAGTTCGCTATGGGCGCTCTCGGCCGTAGCGGGAGCAAGTTGGGCGTAGGCGTAGAAGGTTGCGGCGTCCCAGCCGCGGG
>NZ_JBHUZJ010000062.1:0-33249 GCF_042667685.1 Streptomyces sp. NPDC057302
GCCGCACCCGCGCGGCGGCGGCCGGACACTCGGCCACCCACTGCGAGCGCGGCACGACCGCGAGACGGCTCATGCGCCAAGTCGGCTCATTCGCTCGTCGAGGCCCGCCCGGAGAGCTGTTGGCGCACCCACGCGGGATCGGGGTTGACGTGCGTCCGGCCTGCCACGACGACCGTCGGCACGGTCTCATTGCCGTCGTTGGCCGCCCTCACCGCTGCCGCTCCGGCCGGGTCGCGCCAGATGTCGACCCAATGCAGTCGGCGGGCATTGCGCCCCAACCGGAGGCGCAGGCGCAGGCAGTACGCGCAGCCCGGCCGCCAGAAGACGACCGGCCGGCCATCGACCGCGCTGCGGCGCCGTGCCTCCGTCGCACCGATCGACCTCGGAAAGACCAGCGGCGAATGCACGATGGCGAGCAGCCCGAACAGCAGCAGAAGCGCGGTGGCCGCGCCGGGACTTCCCCCGGAGATCAGCCCGATCGCAACGACCGAGCCGCAGAGCACAAGCAGCAGCGGGAGTGTCCAGGCGCGTATCAGCATCATGAAGGCGCAGGCTATCGGGCGCCGTCAGGGTTGGTGGGCGTGGGCCGCGAGGCGGTCCGAGAACGCGATGACGAGCTCGCGCAGTTCGTCGGGGCGCTCGATGACGAACGGCCGGTCGAGGGAGGCGAGCACCGCAGGCAGCCAGTCCAGCCGCTCCGCCCGCAGTTCGACGAGCCGCCAGTCCTCGACCGCAGGATCCACTGGTGCCACGTGAGCCGCGCCTGCCACATCTGCCGCTCCTGCCGCTCCTGCCACGGACGTTGGGTCCTCCACACTCGCGACACCGGCGGGAAGTCGTGCGCGGATCTGCTCGACCGTCCCGTGGATCCGCAAGGTCACCTCATGCCGGTACGCCGCCGTGGCGAACCCGGACAGGACGCGCTGCGTCGGGTCCAGTCCTTCGGGTGCCTCGAACGAGCCGGTCAGGGCCCTGGCGTCGGTGATGCGGTCGAGCCGGAAGGTCCTGTCCTCCTCGATGTCGGGGTCCGCGCCGGTGACGTACCACCGGCCCGCGTGGGCGACCACGCCGTACGGGTGCAGGGTGCGGCTGCTGCGTCGCCCTTCGCGGTCCGCGTACTTGATCGAGACAGGGCGGCGGTGCCGTACCGCGTCGGAGACGGTGAGCAGGACCTCGGAGTCAGGGGCGGCGAACTCGCCGGGCGCCTCCGTGAAGGCGAGCGACTCCAGGACCGAGTCGACGCGGCGGGCGAGGCGCTCGGGCAGCACCCGCCGGATCTTGGCCGTCGCCGTCTCGCTCGCGGTGGCCGTCGTCGTCGTCAACCCCGCGCGGCGGCCGGCGACCAGCCCGAGCAGCACGGCGATCGCCTCGTCGTCGCCGAGCATGAGCGGTGGCAGCCGATAGCCGGGTGCGAGGCGGTAGCCGCCGTAGCGTCCGCGCACGGCCTCGACCGGCACGTCGAGATCCATCAGCTGATGCACGTAGCGACGCACGGTGCGCGCGTCGACGTCGAGCCGCTCGGCGAGTTCGGCCATCGTGCGGGTGCCGCCCGACTGCAGCAGTTCCAGGAGGGTGAGCACACGGCCGGTGGGTCTGGGTCGGGACATATCGCGAGGCTAACGCAGATAGTGGACCGATTCTGTCCACTATTTGTTCTAGCGTGCGGAGCGCAACGGCACAGCGGCGCGACGGCACGACCGCGCTCCTCAGAACACAGGGAGAACACCATGGACTTCGTCTCGATCCGCGTCATCACCGGTGACACCGCGCGCCTCGTCTCGTTCTACGAGAAGGCCACCGGCGTACTGGCGACCTGGTTCACCGAGGACTTCGCCGAACTCAAGACCCCCGGCGCGACCCTCGCGATAGCCGGCACCCGCACGGTCCCGCTGTTCGCGCCCGGCTCCTCCCGCCCGGCCGACAACCACAGCGTGATCCTCGAATTCCTGGTCGACGACGTGGACCGCGTCCGCGAGAACCTGGCCGGCTTCGTCACCGACTTCGTCACCGAGCCCACCACGATGCCCTGGGGCAACCGGTCGCTGCTGTTCCGCGACCCCGACGGCAACCTCGTCAACTTCTTCACCCCGGTCACCACGGCGGCGATCGCGAAGTTCGCCCGCTGAAGCGGGCCCCGATCCCGGCCGGAGCCCACACTCACTCGGTCTCTTCCAGCCCTCCCAGCCCTTCCAGTTCGTCCAGTTCGTCCAGCCCTTCCAGGAACGGCACGATCGCATCGATGAAGTGCTCGTTCCGATCGCCCGCCACCATGTGCCCCGCGTCGGCCACATCGACCCGCCGCGCCTTCGGCACCGCGTCGCAGAACTGCTCGGCGATGTCTTCGCGCACCACGTCACTGATCCCGCCCCGGACGAGCTGGATCGGTACGTCGGCGTGGCGCGCGGCGGCGAGGAGACGCTCGGCCATGCCGGGCGGATCCATCCGGCCCTCGAAGCTGTCCAGCATCCGGGGGTCCCAGTGCCAGACCCAGCGACCGCCGTGGCGGCGCAGGTTGTTCCGTAGCCTCTCGGCGGCGTCCGTGCGCGGTCGGTGCGGCAGGTAGGCGGCCACCGCAGCGGCCGCTTCCCCGACGTCGGAGAACCCGTCAGGACGGCCCCGCATGAACTCGACGATCCGGCGGGCCCCGCGGGGATCCGGTCGATGGGCGACGTCGACGAGCACCAGAGCGCGAATCGCCGCCCGGGGCGCCTCTCCGGCGGCGAGCAGCGAACTCAGGCCGCCGAGCGAGGCACCGATGAGCACCGGACGGACGACCGGACGGACGACCGGCCGCTCGGCCGGCCGCTCGGCCGGCCGGTCGCCGAGTTCAGTGACGAGGGCCCGGACGTCGTCGGCGAAAAGGTCTAGGGCGTAGTCGCCGTCGGCCGACCATCCGCTCGTGCCGTGCCCGCGCAGGTCCGGGGCGATGACCCGCCACCCCAGCGCGGCAAGACGCGGGCCGGTCCGGTCCCAGGCGTGCCGTGTCTGGCCACCGCCGTGCAGCAGGACAAGAGGGGGCGAGGATGCCTCGCCCCACACATCCGCCGTGAGCAGGATGCCGTCGCCGCCGACGAAGTTCAGGGGGCGGGGCAGCGCGTCGGCCGTCATGCCGTTCCCCGGGTTCGCAGCGGCGCCAACAACTGGTCGCGGTGGGAATCCGCGGCCGCCGCGGCGAGCGCGACGTCCAGCGCGAGCAGAGCACGAGCGAGGAACCGGTCCTCGTCGATCAGGGCGGCGACCCACTGATGCAGCGCACCCACGCACGAGGTGCCGACAACGGCGGCCAGCGCGTCGGTGTGGATGTCGGCGCGCAGAAGACCCCGCGTCTGTGCGTCCGCCATCGCCCGGCGGAGCTGGATGAGCGGACTGCGGTCGAGCACGAGGCCGCTCTCCTCCCACTCGCGCACCATGCGGCGCGATACGACTGGGTCGTCCACGAACAGCTGGACGGTCGCCCTGACGACCTCCCGAGGGTCGCCGGCCTCCAGCGCGGCCAGGCGGTCGTCGAGGTCGTCCATGAACCCTGCGGCGAGCGCCTCCCAGATCTTGTCGCGCGGCCCGATCAGGTTGTAGACGGTGGCCGGGGCGACCTCCGCCCGCTCGGCGATCCGCTCGGTACTGATCACCGATTCCGGGTCCTCCCGCAGGAGTTCGCGTGTCGCGTCGAGGATCCTGCGCCGCCGCCGGGCCTTGTGCTGTTCGCGCAGGCCCCCTTCGACCGTCTGCATAAGGGCACACCCCTTCGCCGAAACTTAGAGAGAACTCTAAATTTAGAGATATCTCTGAAACTGTCAAGCGCTGAGGCAGCGTGACAGCCCCTGGCCACGCGAGGGCTCCCCCCCGGCTAGTCGTAGGTGAGCAGGCCGGTGCGGAGGGAGGCGAGGGTGCCTGAGAGGAGCCGTGAGACCTGCATCTGTGAGATGCCGAGTGCCGTGGCTATCTGGGCTTGGGTCATGTCGTGGCCGAAGCGCATCTCGATGATCCGGCGTTCGCGTGCGTCGAGCCCGGCCAGGAGCGGGGCCAGGGCGTGCAGGTCCTCGAACACCTCGATGGCGGGGTCCGCCTCGCCCATGACGTCGGCGAGGGAGTGGCCCTCCGTGAGGG
Source organism: Streptomyces sp. NPDC057302 (assembly GCF_042667685.1). NCBI lineage: Bacteria > Bacillati > Actinomycetota > Actinomycetes > Kitasatosporales > Streptomycetaceae > Streptomyces > Streptomyces sp. NPDC057302. The sequence continues at coordinate 4,105 of NZ_JBHUZJ010000062.1, forward strand.
CCGCGCTGTCCTCGCCCCCGGCGCGTGGGCTGTCCAGCGATCCGGCGGCGTAGCCGTTGGCGGCCACGATCACCTCCAGGACCTGCTCCGCGGTCACCGTGAGGTCGGCCGCGAGTTCGTCGACCGTCGGTTCACGACCGAGCGCGGAGGACAACCGCTCCTGGGAGTCGACCAGTTCGCTCCGTAGTTCCTGCAGCCTGCGCGGTACGTGCACGGCCCAGCTGGTGTCACGGAAGTACCGCTTGATCTCCCCGAGGATGTAGGGGACGGCGAAGGAGACGAACTCGAAGCCGCGGCCGACGTCGAACCGGTCGATCGCCTTGATCATGCCCACGGTGCCGACCTGGACGATGTCCTCCAGCTGACCGTTGCCACGGTTGCGGTAACGGCCTGCCACGTAGTGCACCAGGCTGAGGTTCATCTCGATCAGCGTGCCGCGCGTGTACACGTAGGCGGGCGAGCCCTTCTCGAGCGTCCGGAGCTCGTCGAAGAAGAGCTTGGACAGCTCCCTCGCGTCCGCCGGCGTGACCTGATCGGCTTCCTCGATCCAGGGCCGTCCGGCGCCCTCGCTCCGTACCGGCTCGTTCGGCTCAACGGCGTCGCCCACGTCCGCTGCCCGCATAAACATCGTCCGACTCCTCAGGCTCTCGACCGGTCTCGCCAGTCGTTCCGCACGGAGGAGTCGGCATACCGGGACTTTCCTCACCTGTCCCGGGGACCAAGGCCCTGACCCGGCCGGTGCCAAGGACCTTCGACGACGAGGTTGCCGTCTTCGGTGAGGTGGGCGACGACGCCGGTCTTGTGGAAACCGTCGGAGGTGAAGGCGTGCATGTTCCGGTCGGGGGCCTTGTAGTAGCCGTGCAGGGTGCAGGGGCCGCGCGTCCAGAGCTGTCCTGGTGTTCCCGCCGGTACGTCGGCGCCGTCCGGGTCGGTGACGCGGATCTCGTCCTCGGGTGAGAGCGGGCGTCCCTGCGTGTGCTGGACGACGTCGTCGGCGTCGGTGAGGCGGGTGAGGGAGAGGAGCCCCTCCGCTGTGCCGAAGACCTGCTGGAGACGGCAGCCGAAGGCCTGCCGGACGTCGGCCGCGAGCTCGGGACGGTGGCCCGCGCCACCGATCTGGACGAGGCGCAGGCTGGAGAGGTCGTACTCGCCGTGGTGGGGCAGGGCGTCCAGCCACTGGCGCGCGACATCAGGCTCCAGGGAGGTGACGGTGACCTTCTCGGTCTCGATCGCGCGGAAGGCGTCGGCGGCCTCGGGGTCGTTGATCAGCACGACGGTGCCGCCGGTGGCGAGCGTGCCGACGATGCCTGGGCAGCCGAAGGCGAAGTCGGTCGCGGCCGGGAGGGCCGCGAGGTAGACGTCTTCGGGACCGAGGCCGGTCAGCTCGGCTGCCGCCCGGGAGCGGTACGCGTATTCGTTGTGGCTGCGCGGCACCAGATCGGGCAGCGCCGTGCTCTCGCCGCCCGACGGCAGGAGGAACGCGACGTCATTGGGGTCGTACGTACGCTCCGGGTCCATCGGGGCGTCCACGGAGCCGAAGGGAAAGAACAGACACCCGCTGGCGGCGGTGGAGAAGCCTCCTTGGGCGCCCTCGGGGCCGTCCAGGGTGAAGGCGCGGCGCAGACGCGGATGGTCGTCGCTGATCTGCTCGACCATCTTGGCGTGGTCGAAGCCGCGGTGGAGGCCGGGGCCGATGTAGGCGGCGGCTTCGGTTAGGTGGGCGAGGTGCCCGATCTCGTCGGCGCGGTAGGACGTGAGCGCGAACACCGGGAGAGCGCCGGCCCGCATGAGCGCGTAGACGGTGATGACGAATTCGGGCACGTTCGGGAGCTGGACGATGACCCGGTCGCCGGCGCGGACGCCCCGGAGCGTGAGCCCGGCGGCCAGGCGGTCGACGCGGCGGTTGAGCTGGCGGTAGGTGAGACGCTGCTCGCCGTGGACGAGGGCGGTGCGGGTGGCGTGCGTGCGCGCGTGCTCGGCGAGGAGTTGGGGCAGGGCGGCGCCCTGGTAGTAACCACGGTCGTAGTAGCGGCCGATGGTCTCGGGCAGGTGCGGGGTGCAGCCGTCCAGCATGGTGCGGACTCCTTCCGGTGCCGTGTGACGAATTCGATCACGGCGGCTCAGAGTTCCATGCCGGGCGCGGAGGCGACAACCAACATATGTTCCCTGGCGGGAGTCGCAGTGATCGCCGCCCGTACTCTGGCGGCAGCAGCAGGAGGGGGCGGGATGCGGGAGGGGGAGGCGCGGTGGACAGTGCCGTGCGCACGCGCCGGGCAGCCGACGGAGAGCGGAAGCGGGGCGCCGACCGTCGCGGACGCAGGTGGGGGTCGATCGGCTGTGGCGTGCTGCTCGCCATGCTGCTCGTCCTGCTCGTCGTACGGCTGACGGGAGTTGATGCGGGAACCCCGCTCGCCGTGCCGGTGGTCCTGTTCCCCTACGCCGGTGCGCTCGGCCTGCTCGCTCTGATCGCCACGATCGCCGTCCCCGCACTGCGCTCTTGGCCACTGGTCATCGGCGCCGCGCTGCTCGCGGTTGCCTACGTGGTGCTGCTGGTGCCGAGGTTCGTCCCGGACGACGAGCGGCACATCCCGGCCGGGGCGCCCGAGTTGCGCGTGGCCACCCTCAACACCCATGTAGGCAGGGGGGATGCGCGCGCCCTCGTACAGCTGGTGAAGTCCGAACGGATAGACGTCCTGGCCGTGCAGGAGCTGCCGTCCGCCGGGATCGACGCGTTCGCCGAAGCCGGGTTGGGCGAAGTCCTGCCGTACCAGGAGCTCCATCCCGAGAACGACTCCTCGCTCTACTCACGGATTCCGCTGACGCGCGGCGGTCCACTGGAGGCGGACACCGCCTGGCCCCAGACCACCGCACAGGTGACGGTCGGCGGACGCGCCGTACGGCTGGTGGCGGTGCACACGTACTACCCGCTCGGTGACGCGCAGCGCTGGACCCGGGACATGACCGCCCTCACCGCCGTCGCCCGCGACGGCGGCGCCGACACCGTGTTCCTGGGCGATTTCAACGCCTCCCTGGACCATGCGCCGATGCGCGACCTGCTCGCGTCGGGCGGGCTCACGGACACGCATGCCGAACTCGGCAAGGGCTGGGCCCGCACCTGGCCCGCGGGCAAGGGCCTGTTGCCGCCCCTCGTACCGCTCGACCATGTCGTGCACGGCCCCGGCCTCGCGGGCCTCTCGGTCGGCGAGCGGACCGTGCCGGGCACCGATCACCGGGCAGTAGTCGCCACGCTGGCGCTGCTGCCCACTGCCTGAGTCAAGACGGCACCGCTGGGTCGGTCGGCTCCCGCAGGGCGGTGATTCCGGTCAGGAAGAGGTCGAGGCCGGCGAGGAACTCCGCCCGGTCGTCGTGTTCGCGCAGCTGGCCCGCGACGCTCCGGGTGAACGCGTACTCGTCGGGATCGAGGTCTTCCCACGTGGTCGCGGCGGCGTCGAGGAACTCGGTCCGGTTCGTGCCCGGCTCGACCCCGCGGGCGTTGGCCGCGTTCTGTCCGCCCACTCCGAGGATGTAGCTCAGGAGCGCGGACGCGGCGGTGAAGTGGGCGGCGTGGGGGACTCCGAGCGCTCGGACCTGGCGTCCGAGGTGTTCGAAGACGCCCAGCATCGGTGTCTGCGACGGGGTGCGGGTGATCTGCGTGCCGATCCACGGGTGGGCGTCGATCGCGTCGAACACGCCCAGTGCGAGGGCGTGGATCGCTTCCCGTGGAGTCGTGGCCGCGGCGTAGGAGCCCACGGTGTCGGCGACGACCGCGTCGGTGGCGGCATTGAGGAGTTCGTTCTTGCCCGTGACGTGCCAGTAGATGGCGCCGGGCCCGGTGGCGAGTCGCTCGGCCAGCGCCCGGAAGGTGAGTCCGCGCTCGCCCGCCGTGTCGAGAAGCTCGACCGCGGCCTCGACGATGCGCTCACGGGTGAGCGGTTCCTCGCGTCGCTCTGGACGACGTGCCCTGGTTGCCATGCACACATCCTGACACATGTCTGGAACGCTGTTCCAGCTTGACATCTCTGGAACGACGTTCCAGGGTGGTGTTGGAACAGCGTTCCAGAGGTGACCTGCGAGGTGTCCGCCCGGCAGGCGATGCGAAAGGAAAGTGATCACCATGACTACGACAGCCACGAACGTCACGATCATCGGCGCCGGGCTCGGAGGACTCGTCCTCGCCCGCGTCCTTCATGTCCACGGCATCCCGGCGACGGTCTACGAGGCGGAGGCCTCGCCGACGGCGCGATCGCAGGGCGGGATGCTCGACATCCACGAGGACAACGGCCAGCCGGCTCTCCAGGCGGCAGGCCTGATGGACGAGTTCCGCGGCATCATCCTGGAGGGGCGCGAGGCGACGCGGATCCTGGCCACGGACGGGACCGTCCTGTTCGACGACGACAGCACGCGCGGACGCCCCGAGGTGCAGCGCGGCGAGCTGCGGCGGATCCTGCTCGACTCGCTTCCGGCCGGCACCGTCCGGTGGGGCCACAAGGTCAGCGGCACCCGTTCCCTCGGCGACGGGCGCCACGAGGTGACCTTCGCCGACGGCGGCACTGTCGTCACGAGCCTGCTGGTCGGCGCCGACGGCGCGTGGTCGCGGGTCCGGCCGCTGCTCTCCGACGCGATACCCGAGTACATCGGCAGTTCCTATGTCGAGACCTACTTGTTCGACGGCGACACCCGGCACCCGGCCGCCGCGAAAGCGGTCGGCGGCGGATCCCTGTTCGCGCTCGCGCCGGGCAAGGGGATCTCCGCCCACCGGGAGAGCGGCGGGACGCTGCACACGTACGTGGCGCTCAGCGAGTCCCAGGAGTGGTTCGCCGCCATCGACTTCTCCGATCCCGCCGCGGTCACCGCGCGGGTCGTGAAGGAGTTCGAGGGCTGGGCCCCGGAGCTCACCGCGCTGATCACCGACGGCGAGAGCGCACCGGTTCTGCGCACCCTCAACGCCCTGCCCAACGACCACCGGTGGGAGCGGATACCGGGAGTGACCCTGCTCGGCGACGCCGCCCATCTCTCGGTCCCGAACGGCGAAGGCGCCAACCTGGCCATGTACGACGGCGCCGAACTCGGCAAGGCCGTCGCCGCGCACCCCGGCGACGTCGAGACCGCGCTCGCCGCGTACGAACAGGCTATGTTCCCCCGCAGCGCCGCGGCCGCGGAGGACGGCGTCCAGCTCCACGAGATCCTCTTCGGCGACAAGACGCCCCACAGCCTGCTCAACATGTTCACCACAAACGAGTAGCCCCTGGGGGTCCTGGCCCGTTGCCGCCGTGGACGAACGATCTCTCCGCCTACGTTGACGGTGCGACGGAATGGGGGTTCTCTCGCTGGAGATGAGGCGCGGGAAAGTCCTGCGCCAGGAGGGGAGACACCCCAGTCATGCCATTGCAGCGAGAACTCGGTGTGGCCGTCGTCGGCACCGGGAAGATGGGCGCCGACCACGTGCGTCGGCTCCATGACGTCATCAGCGGGGCGCGGGTGACGGCCGTCGTCGACATCGAGGCGGACCGGGCGAAGACACTCGCCGACGCGATCGAAGGGTGCACGGCCTACACCGAGCCGTCCGCCGCCATGGCGGCGAAGGACGTGGACGCCGTACTCATCGCCTCTCCCGGCCCAGCCCATGAGGCGGCCCTGATCGAAGCGCTCGGCCGCGATCTGCCGGTGCTGTGCGAGAAGCCGATGACTCCGGATTCGGCGTCGGCCCTGCGGGTCCTTGAGGCCGAGCAGCGGCTGGGGCGCAGGCGCGTCCAGGTGGGTTTCATGCGGCGCTTCGACGCCGAGTACGTCAAGCTCAAAAGGCTCCTCGACGGCGGCGAGTTGGGCAGGGCGCTGATGCTGCACCAGCGGCACCGCAACCTGGACATGCCGCCGGGGTTCACCGACGCGATGCTCATCAGCAGCTCGGTCGCACACGAGGTGGACGCGACCCGCTGGCTGCTCGACCAGGAGATCACGGCGGTCACCGTGCACAAGCCCGCGCCGACGTCGCACGCGCCGGCCGGTATGAACGACCCGCAGCTCGTCCTCTTCGAGACCTCGGCCGGCGCGCTCGTCGACGTCGAGATCTTCGGCCACTGCGGCTACGGCTACCAGGTGCAGGCCGAGGCGGTCTGCGAGCGGGGCACCGCTCGGATCGGGGACGAGCCAGGGCCCCGGGTGAGCGCCGAAGGCCACTGGGGAGGCCGTGTCCCGCCGGACTACATCGAGCGTTTCGAGGACGCCTACGACCGTGAGGTGCAGGCCTGGGTCGATGCCACCCGCCGGGGCGAGACCACCGGCGCGGGCGCCTGGGACGGCTATGCGGCCGCGGCCGTGTGCGAGGCGGGGGTGGAGTCCCAGCGGTCGGGCGGGCGCGTCGAGGTCGCGCTGGTCGAGCGCCCCGCGTTCTATGCGTAGACCGAGCGGCGAGGGGAGCGGGGGCGGCGCCGGGCCGGCGCTGCCCGCTCTGCCCTGATCTCCGGGTGTTCACCCACGAGGGGCGGGCCGTCGCGCACTACCTCGTCGACGTACGCGATGTCGCCGTCGCACGGCTCGACCAGGAGACGCCCGGCCAACTCGGCGCGCTGGCACGCCTGTTGGGCGACGCCGGAGTCAGCGTCCTGGTCCAGTACAGCGACCACGCGGGCAACCTCGTCCTGCTCGTCGCGGACGAGCAGGACGAGGTGTGCGACGCCGTCATCGCGCGCTGGGGCGTCGCCTCGGCGCCTACGGGCGGATCGTGAGCACCAGCTTCCCCGTGACACGGCCCGTCTCGCCCTGCGCGTGCGCCTTGGCGGCCTCGGCGAGCGGGTACGTGTCCGAGACGTGGACGCGCAGCTGTCCGGACTCGGCGAGCGCCGCGACCGCGGCCATGCCCGCCTGGTCGTGCTCCACCAGCATGTCCGTGGCCCGCACGCCCAACTCGGCCGCGCGCTCGGCCACGTCGCCGAAGTTGCCCGGCAGGATCGACACCAGGATGCCGCCCGGCCGCAGCACCTCCAGGGAGCGCAGCCGGTCGTCGCCGCCCAGCGGGTCGAGGACCACGTCGATGTCGCGGGCCTCCTTCACGAAGTCGGCGTTGCGGTAGTCGATGACCTCGTCCGCGCCCAGGCCGCGTACGAAGTCGTGCTTGGCGGCCGATGCGGTGCCGATGACGTAGGCGCCGCGCGCCTTGGCGATCTGTACCGCGACATGGCCCACGCCGCCGGCCGCCGCGTGCACCAGGACCCGCTGTCCCGCCTCCACGCGGGCGTTGTCCACGAGGGCCTGCCAGGCGGTCAGTGAGACCAGCGGCAGCGCGCCGGCCTCGATGTGGGTCAGCCCGGCGGGCCTCGGCACGAAGGCGCGGGTGGGACCGGTCACGTACTCGGCGTGCGAACCGGCGCCGTACGGGTAGGGCAGCATGCCGAACACCTCGTCGCCCGGCTGGAACAGCGAGACGCCGATGCCGACCGCCTCGACGACCCCCGACACGTCCCAGCCGAGCGTGAACGGCGGCTTGCCCAGGAAGGCGCCGAACCTGCGGTGCTTCCAGTCGGTCGGGTTGACGCCCGCGGCGTGCACGGCGACGAGGATCTGGCCGACGCCGGGCTTCGGGCGCGCGACCTCGACCTCCTTCAGGACGTCGGGGTCGCCCAGGATGTCCTGGCGGATGGCCTTCATGGTCGGCTCGGTGGTCTCGGTCGTGTCCGCGGGCTGAGCAGCGGTGTTCTTGGTCATGACTCCAGCGTGCGGTACGGGCCTGACCTGGGCAATGGCAAGATAGCCATTCAGCGATAGGATCGTGCCATGGCCTTGATGGAATTCCTCCCCGACCGCCCGCACCGCGTGGTCGTCCTCGCGCTCGACGGTGTCTATCCCTTCGAGCTCGGCATCGCCAATCGGGTGTTCCCGCTGGTCCCCGGGGCCTACGAGGTGGTGACGTGCGCGGCTACGGACGACCGCACGGTCGCCACCGACGCCGACTTCACCATCACCGTCGCGCACGGCCCTGAGGCGCTGGAGAGCGCCGACACGGTGATCCTGCCGCCCTACGACCTGCGGCACATCACCGCCGAACTGTCCGAGCCGGTGCGCGACGCGCTCGCCCGCATCAGGCCCGGCACACGGTTCGTGTCCATCTGCACGGGCGCGTTCACGCTCGCCGCGGCCGGTCTGCTCGACGGGCGGACCGCGACGACGCACTGGGCGCTCGCGGACCATTTCCGGCGGCTGTTCCCCCATGTCGCCCTGGATCCCGGCGTGTTGTTCGTCGACGACGGTGACGTGCTCACCTCGGCGGGCGCCGCGTCCGGCGTCGACGTGTGCCTGCACGTGGTGCGTTCCGACCATGGCAGCGCGGTCGCCAACCGGGTCGCCAGGCACTGCGTCGTGCCGCCGTGGCGCGAGGGCGGCCAGGCCCAGTACATCGAGCAGCCGATCCCGGACGAGGGCGCCACCGGCACCGCGGCCACCCGCGTCTGGGCCCTGGAGCACCTCGACCAGCCGCTCGCCCTGCGGGAGTTGGCGGCCCACGCCCGGATGAGCCCGCGCACCTTCGCCCGCCGCTTCCAGGAGGAGACGGGCACCAGTCCCGGCCGGTGGCTGATCCAGCAGCGGGTGCACCGGGCCAGGGACCTGCTGGAGTCCAGCGACCTGCCGGTCGACCGGGTCGCCGCGGAGGTCGGTTTCGCCACCGGGACATCGCTGCGCCAGCACTTGCAGGCGGCCATCGGGGTGTCGCCGCAGGTGTACCGGAAGACTTTCCAGGCGGGCGCGGTGCGGGCGCCGGCCACGGCCGGCTGACCGGACGCTCCACAAGACCGCGGCTCAGCGCTTGAGCGTGAAGGTGAAGTCGCCGGAGAGCCTGCTCCTCAGCCGGACCGCCGACACGAGGCTGCCCTGCGTGATCAGTCTCTCGACCTCGGCCCGGGACAGGGCGCAGCCTTCGGCGATCAGCCGCACGGGACGGACAGGGATCCGTGCCGCGAAGCGGACCGAGACATCGAGGACGTCGAGCACCGCACGGTTCAGGTGATCCGATCCGCCGGTGTCCAGACGCCAGGCGTCGTCCCAGTCCAGGGCCATGCGATTGCGGCGCCGCACGACCGGGTCCTGGAGCAACTCGGCTGCCAGAGCAGGGTCGTTGCCGTGCAGCCGGTCCAGCAGCTCAGGTCGTACGGAGCGCACGTTCATCCGCTCCAGGACCGTGATCTTCGCCGTTGCCCCGCACGCGGTGCACAGCGCGAGGAGCCAGGCGTCGATGAGCTTGTGGTGCGCGTTGACGCGGAATTTTCCGCTGGTCCGCAAGCGCTCGCAGGCGCAGGCGCAGGCGTGGCAGCGGCGTTGAACGAGTGGCAGGCAGGTGGGCATGACCACCCAGCTATTGAGCACAGAAGTACACCGGTTCCAGTGAGAAGTCCGCAGCAAAAAGGGGCGCGGCGCACAGGCGCGGCGCGCGACGATTCAGCGCTCGGGAGGACTCACAGGGTGTACAACGGGACGTCCTTGCCTAGACGACGTGGCTCGGCAGCACGCTAACGACGCACCGCGGCGCCGTGCCACCGGTTTTCGCCGGCCCCGATGGTTGCCCCCTGCGCGTGAGTACGGCACAAAAGTCCGCCGAAGCGCCCCGCGCCACTGATGCAACCGACGCATCCGCACCCCCGACGGCACGCGGCACATTGACCCCCGGGGTTCCACGGTGTTCGCTCGCCAACGCGTGCCCGGACGGCACCCAGGGACCGCTGTCGACACAGGAGGAACCGATGACCGTTCATCAGCGCGCAACGGCCGCCGGCGCCGCGCTCGCCGCCCTCTGCACGGTGACCGTGCTCGCGCCCGCCGGAGCGTCCGCCGCCCCCACCTTGGTGCCGCACACCGAGCGGGTGAGCGTCGGGCAGGAAGGAGCCGAGGGCAACGCCGCCTCCACGAACCCCGCCATCAGCGCCGACGGCCGCTACGTCGCGTTCGTCTCGGCGTCCCGGAACCTGGTCGCGAACGACACCAACGGCACGCCCGACGCCTTCGTACGCGATCTGCGCACCGGGAAGACGCAGCGCGTCAGCGTCAAGAGCAACGGAAAGGCGAGCCACGGTGTCGTACGGGAGGTCTCGCTCAGCCCCGACGGGCGGTACGTGGTCTTCACCTCCACCGCCGACGATCTCGTGGCCGGCGACCCCAACGACCTCGACGACGTCTTCCTGCACGACCGCAACACCGGCAAGACCCAACGGATCAGCCCCACGGGCGCGTCCTACGACGGGCTGCGAAGCAACCTGACGTACGACCCCGTCGTGAGTGGAGACGGCCGCTACGTCGCGTACGCGTCGGGTGCCGAGGACCTCGTCGCGGGGGACGCCAACAAGCGGGACGACGTCTTCCGCTACGACCGCAAGAAGAAGACCACGGAACTGGCGCAGCTCACCAACGCGGGCAAGCAGGGCGAAGGCGACGCGTTCGCCCCCGCGTTCGCGGGCGACTCCGGCGGCCGGTACCTCGCCTTCACCTCCAACGCCTCGGGCCTGGCCGACGTGGAGGACCACTCCTTGGCGACGGACATCTTCCTGCGCGACCGCGAGAAGAGCACCACGGAACTCATCAGCGTTCCGCACGGCTACAACCGCAAGACCCCGTCCTGGGACCCAGCCCTCAGCGGTGACGCCCGCTATGTGGCGTTCACCTCGGCCTCCCGAGCGCTCAGCCCGGAGGGACCGGCCCCGACCAGCGCGCACAACGTCTTCCTCTACGACCGCGAGACCAAGCGCATGCGACTGGTCAGCGCCGCCCCGGACGGCACACCGGCCGACGGGGACAGCGACGACGTCTCACTGAGCCGCGACGGGCGCTACGCGGTGTTCACCTCCGCCGCCACCAACCTCGCCCCCGACGAGGACGGCGACAGCAGCGCGGACGTCTTCCTGCGGGACATGCGGACCGGCGAGGTGCGCCTGATCAGCGACGAGAGCGAGCCGGTGTCGCAGGACACCGCACCAGGGCGCAAGACCGGCGTCAGCGACGAGGGCGGCGCGGTGGTGTTCGACTCCCCGGCCGGAAACCTCGTCCCCGGCGACACCAACGGCATGCCCGATGTCTTCCTGCGTCGGGTGCGCTGACACACATCGGCTCACGCGGGCGTGAACGGCGCCGCCGCGCCCGCTATGACGCGGGCCGTCTCGCGCCCGAGGGCCACCACGGAAGGCTCGGCCGCCGGCAGACACCGCCCCGCCGTGGGTCCGTACACGCAGCCGAGCACTCCGGCGTGGTCGGTGACGGGCTCGGACAGCTCGCAGTCCCAGCCGTGTGCGAGGAGGGCTTCGTGCAGTTCGCGGGAGGATTCGACGGGCACGACCGTGTCGGTGGTGCCGTGCACGAGCCGTACGGGCACCGGCGCCACCGCTCGGCCGACGGCCTGGAGGGGCACGGTGCCCGTGGTGGCTGCCGGGCGCCGGTAGCCGCCCGCGAGGGCCACCACCGCGGCGGGCCGCCAGCCGTCGAAGAGTTCCGGCTGCAGGGCCACGCCCACCGCGGCGCTCGCGCCCGCCGACCACCCCGCGAGGATCAGCCGCCCGGGGCCGCCGTCGGATGCGCGTACGTGGTCGCGGCCGAACCGCAAGGCGTCGGTGAGGTGTTCCCGGCCGCCGTCGGGCCGGTCCGAACGCCAGTCGGGGACCAGGACGGTGGGCCCCAGCGCGGCGATCTCCCGGGCCAGCGTGGCCATCACGTCCCGCTCGTCGGGTCCCATGCCGTGCCACAGCAGCACGCACCGGTCGTCCGGCCGTCCCGAGGTGTGGATGTCGAGGAGTTTGCTGCCGCTGCCGGTGGCGTAGCGCACGGTCCGGATCGCGGTCCCGGGCACGGCCGGTCGGCCGAAGTCCTCGACTGTGTCCGTCAGTTCGATGGGGTCCATGCACGTCGACGGTACCGGTCGCTCAGTCCATGATCCCGACGTCGTAGAAGAAGCGGTAGCGGTCCGGATCGTCCGGCAGGAACCAGTGGAAGCCCTCCAGGAGGAAGACCGCGACCAGGTTCACCGCGATCACCAGGGCGATGAAGCCGAGCACGATCCGGCCCGCCGTTCCGTACCCCCCTGTCGTCGGCAGTGTGGTGTCGGCGGTCGTGTGGGCGAAGGCCATCACGATGCCGATCGCCACCACCGAGACCATGAAGAGGATCCACGCCCACACGTACAGGTGCAGACCGAGCACGGGCGCCCCGTAGCCCTTGTCGCCCGGCAAGATGTGCAGCATCGTCTGCCGCCAGGACGCGAAGCCGCCGCACATCACCGCGACCAGAGCAAGACCCCAACCCATCATGTAGTCGCGGCCCGTGATCGTGCCGGTCATGCCACGGCGCACGATGTACGCGGCGCCCAGCGCGGCGAGCAGCATGAACATGCGCTGCACCATGCACAGCGGGCAGGGGTAGTCCCAGTCGAGGAACTGCACGCCGAGCCCGCCGCACACCACCCCGGTCCAGCCGACGGCGAAGAAGCAGGCGAACCAGTACTGGACCTTGCCCAGGGCGGGGGAGTGCCCGGTGTCCGGCGACGGGGCCGTCAGCGTGCTCATCAGTAGCTCAGCCCCAGCTTGAGGCTGCTGGTGATGTGGTGGGCGAGGAGGACGATCGTCAGGACGAGCATGAGCCACCAGCCGCCGAGCAGCACGGCCCGTGACCGCTGCCGGTGGAGCGCGAACAGCGTGGCCAGGAGGCCGCCGAAGATGAGGGTGTCCATGGCCGCGGACGGTAGCCGGGGCGATGGCCACACGGCGGCAGGGCGGCCGGGACGCGCCACGGGGTCCACGGGAAGGGAGCAACCCGCGCCCTGAGGGAGGCTCAGGCCGGATGCGCCGCGCGCCAGGCCGCCATGGAGAGGTTCCAGTCGTCGCCGTCCAGCGCGGTGAGCGAGGCCGGGAAGAGACCGTCCTCCTCCTTGGCGATATGCCGGTGCAGCTCGTCGACGGCCTCGACGAAGATGCGTACGTCGCCGGGGTCCGCCAGGTCGAGCGCGGGCAACAGCGCCGCCAGCTCGCGGTGTTCGAGCTCCAGGTTCGCGATGTAGTGCGCGTACTCGGGATCCGCGCGCATCACGGCGAACAGACCGTTCTCCTCGCCCTGCCAGTGGGCGCCCAACTCGCGGGCCATGAGGTCCACGAGGACGCGCGCCCGAGCCGTTTCGCCCCGCTCCAGGGAGCGGATCGCCTCTCCGGCGGCGTCGGTGACGCGTTCGTGTTCGGCGATGAACTCTTTGATCAGAGGGATCTCTCGGCAACCGCAGTAGTGGCACATGAAAGTGTTTCTAGGCCAGGTCCCGCGCCCGGGGCGGGACGCCACGCGCGCGGGACCTCGCAGGAGGCGCCTGGCGTGTCGGCGCCGGGTGCGTCAGGTCCGGTCGATATGTACGTTGGTCGACTTCACGCGGGCGGTGGCCTCCATGCCGACCTCCAGACCCAACTCCTCCACGGCTTCCCGGGTCAGCAGCGAGACCAGCCGGTGCGGCCCGGCCTGGATCTCCACCTGGGCCGCGACATCGCCCAGCTTCACCGCGGTCACGATCCCCGGGAAGGCGTTGCGGACAGAGGTGTAGGAGGCGTCCTCCTCACCGCCGTTCTGGGCGAGCTCGACCGAGAACGCCGCCAGGTCCTTCCCTTCGACGAGGCGCCGTCCGCCCTCGTCGCGCTGGGTGGTCACGCGCCCGGCGTCGGCCCATCGGCGTGCGGTGTCCGGGCTGACGCCCAGCAAGCGCGCGGCCTGCCCGATCGTGTAACGCTGCATGCACGCAAGAATAGGTGCACGGCCACCCGCCGGAGCTAGCGGTGTGCTGCGATCGCCGCGGTCAGTTCGCCGACGGGTGTCGCGCCGGCCGGGCGCCGCTGCCGCGCCGCCTCGTTGGCGTACTCCTGGAGGACGTCGTTGATCGGGGTGGGCACCCCGTGCAGGCGGCCGAGGAGCGCGATCTCGCCGTTCAAGTAGTCCGCCTCGATGGACCCGGTGCCCCGGTTCAGGGACTGCCAGGAGGAGCCACCGCCCCGCGGTACGTCGTCGAACGGCTCGAAGCGGATCCTGCCGCCCCGCACCTTCTGTTCCTCCTGCTGCGACGTGTACGGGATACCGGCCGCGGCGAGCACGGCCTCACCCTCCGCGCGGGCCTGCCGGAGCAGGGCGCGTCCTTCGTCCCCGTCGATCACGCCGGAGACCGCCTCGATCGAATTGACCATGTTCGCCACGAGCTTGGCGTACTTCCAGCGCATGACGTCGTCCACGACGGGCGCGTCGAAGTGCGACTGCCCGAGGTCCTCGGCGATCGCCCGCACCGTGTCGTCGCTGCCTTCGGGGTAGCGGCCCAGGTGCAGGATGCCGGAGAGCGGGGTGCCCTCGGCGCGTACGACGCCCGGCTCCACGAAGGTGGACGGCAGCCACACGCACATCGCGTACACGCGACGGAAGGTGCGCAGCGCGATCCGCTCGCTCTCCACGCCGTTCTGCGCGCAGACCAGCGGCAGGTGCTGGGCCGCGGTGCCGCCGCCCGCGACGGGCCGCGGGCCCCAGGCGGCGAGTGCGGCGGTGCTGTCCTGGGTCTTCACGGCGAGGATCAGCACGTCGTCGGCGCGCAGGGTGCCGAGCGCCTCGGGGCCGTCGACGACGGGGAGCCGGTGGGTGTGCGGGCCGTCCGGGGTCTGGAGGCGCAGCCCGTGGTCGCGCAGCGCCTCGTACTGCTTGCCGCGCGCGACGAGGACGACGTCGTGGCCCGACTGCGCCAGCCGGCCGCCGATGGTGCCGCCGACGGCTCCTGCTCCGATGATGAGATAGCGCATGCCAGCGATCCTAACCATGGTCCGCCACGGCGCCTGCCGAGTGGGGCGCCGTGCCCGAGATCATCGAGGACGCCGAGACGCTGGCCTTCCTCGCCGACCGGGGCAGCCGCGCCAAGTGAGTCGCGGGCGGTCTGCATGGGCAGCCTCGTCAGGGGAGCGGCCGGCCTGCACTGCGGCTACCGAGCCACGACCAACTTCCATGCCTACGACCTGCTTCCGTACTACGGGGTGTCGCCGGTGGGGACCAACCGCGTCGTGGAGGACCGCAACCGCATCACCGCCGGTCCGGTGACCGGCAGCGTCGAGATCGCCCTGCGGCTGATCCAGGACTTCTTCGGCACGGAGGCCGCGCGGCGGAGGGAGCTGAACACGGAGCGCGTGGCCGAGCGGCGCGGCGTCGAGGTGCGGCCGGCCTGATCACCGGGGCCCGGCGGCCTGGGACACTGACAGCTGAGGCGGAGTCTCCAGGAACGGCTGGAAGCGCGTCTCGCCGACATCGGCCTGTCGATGCGGCTGCTCGGGGCGCTCGGGCACATCTCCCGAAACGCCGATCTGTCGTACAGCGATCTGGCGCGTCGTGCGGGAGTCACGAGCCAGAGCATGCGCGCCACCGTCCTCATGCTGGAGGAACTCGGCGCGGTGGAGCGCAACCTGGAGGGGCAGGGTCACCGCGCACGCCTGGATCTGACCGAACACGGCCGCTCGCTGCTCTCCCGGGCGCGGAGCATCGCCCCCGACGACCCCGCGTCCGACTGGCACTGGGAACCCAAACAGGCTTACCACGTAGGTGCGCACCTACGAGCCGTATCCCTTCCTGGCATCGCAGAAGTGACCCTCGGTGTCCGGTGTGACCAATCCGGCGGGGGAGGCCCTCCGAATCACATGTGCGGAGAGCGGGTACGCCGGTCTCCTGACCGGAGGGCGCTCCCCATGCTCACATTGATCTTGATAGGGCTGCTCGGAGGCCTGATCACAGCGGTCTCGCCCTGCATCCTGCCCGTCCTGCCGGTCGTCTTCCTGGCCGGAGGCCCGGGCGCGGAGACACCACCGGCGGGGAAGCCCACCGCGAACGCACCGCCGGGGACAGCACCGCCGGGGCCAGCACCAACCTCCGGCCCCGCCGAATCCGGTTCCACGAACGCGGCCGGTGACACGCTCACCGCGCCCGCCCCGGCCAAGGCCTCGCATGTGCGCAATCGGCGTCCGTACGCGGTGGTGACGGGCCTGGTCATCAGCTTCAGCTTCTTCACGCTGCTGGGCGTGACGCTGCTGTCCGCGCTCGGTCTGCCGCAGGACATCCTGCGCTACGTGGGGCTCGGGCTGCTGGTGCTGATCGGCCTCGGCCTGATCTTCCCGCCCGTCGAGCGGCTCCTGGAGAAGCCGTTCGCGCGGATCCCGCAGCGGCAGGTCAACAAGGAGGGCAGCGCCTTCGTGCTGGGCCTCGGTCTGGGGCTCCTGTACGTGCCGTGCGCCGGGCCGGTGCTGGCCGCGATCACGGTGGCCGGGGCGCGGGGAGAGATCAGCGGAGACATCGTCGCCCTGACGGTTTCGTTCGCCGTCGGCACCGCGATCCCGCTGCTGGTCTTCGCGCTGGCGGGACGGCGGGTGGCCGAGCGGGTGGCGGCGTTCCGCACCCGGGCCCGCAAGCTGCGCATCGCCGCTGGTCTGCTGATGGTTGTCCTGGCGTTCGCGCTCGCCTTCAACGTCACCGACACCATCCAGCGGGCCCTGCCCGACTACACCTCGGCGGCCCAGAAGAAGATCGAGGACAGTGACACCGCCCGCCAGCAGCTGTCGGGGCTGTACAACAACTCCAACAAGGAGCTCTCGCGCTGCGAGGACAGCGCCGACGAACTGCGCACGTGCGGCAAGGCTCCCGCCATCGACGGCATCGCGAAGTGGCTCAACACCCCCGGCGGCGCACCGGTCGACCTGGCGTCCCAGCGCGGCAAGGTCGTACTGATCGACTTCTGGACGTACTCCTGCATCAACTGCCAGCGCAGCCTGCCGCACATCGAGGCGTGGAACGACGCGTACAAGGCGTACGGGCTCGAGGTCATCGGCGTGCACTCGCCCGAGTTCCCCTTCGAGAAGAAGGCGGGCAACGTCGCCGACCAGGCGAAGAAGCTCGGCGTCACCTACCCGGTCGCCCTCGACAACGACCTGACCACCTGGGACAACTACCGCAACAGGTACTGGCCCGCCAAGTACCTCATCGACGCCGAAGGCACGGTGCGGTACTTCAAGTTCGGCGAAGGCGACTACGACCAGACCGAGGACCTGATCCGTGACCTCCTGAAGCAGGCGGACCCGCAGGTGCAACTGCCGCCCAAGACGGGCCAGAAGGCCGACGACCTGACCGCCGACCGCACCCCGGAGACCTACCTCAGCAACCTGCGCATCCGCGGCTACGTCGGTACCCCGCTCGTCGACGACAAGGCGGCCAGCTACCGCTTCCCGGCCGAAATTCCCCTCAACTCCCTTTCCCTGGACGGCACCTGGACCGCCGGGTACGACCACTTCACCGCGGGCGAGGACGCCAAGCTGGCCTTCACCTACCGGGCCAAGAACGTCAACCTGGTGATGGCCGGCGAAGGGCCCGTGACGGTCCTCGTCGACGGCAAGGTCACCAAGACGGTGCAGGTGCACGGCACCCCGTCCCTGTACTCCCTCGTCGACGGCGACACTCCGGCCAAGGCGAAGCTCGAACTGCGGGTGGCCCCCGGCGTCCAGGGTTTCGCCTTCACCTTCGGATAGCCCATCGGTTTCAGCCTGGTGGATGCGACACCCTCCGCTCCATCGTCGATTCAGGGCATTAACGTGTGAATCCCCAAGGCGCACCGCCTGACGAACCACCACGCAATCTCCCTGTGAGGCATCCCTTCATGAGCCTGAGTATCCGCAACCAGATCGCCGGAACCGTCACCTCCGTCACCCCGGGCGAGGTGATGGCGACCGTCAAGGTCCGTCTCGACGGCGGCCAGGGTGTCACCGCCGCGATCACCCTGGAGGCCGTCAAGGAGCTCGGTCTCGCCGAGGGGTCCGCGGTCAGGGCCCTCGTGAAGTCCACCGAGGTGTCTCTGGCGACGGGCCCGGTCGACGGTCTGTCCATTCGCAACCAGATCCCCGGCACCATCACCGACGTCGCCACCGGTGGCGCCATGGCTTCCGTCAAGGTCTCGGTCCAGGGCGGCGAACTGACCGCAGCCATCACCAAGGACGCCGTCACCGACCTGAAGCTGGCCTCCGGGTCCTCCGTCGTCGCCCTGATCAAGTCGACCGAGATCTCCCTCGCCGTCTGACCCCCGCACGCGCCAAGGTGACGCCCGGCCGCTACAGGTCGGCGAGGAGGCCGTCGAGCGCCTTGCCGAGGGCTTGGGAGTTGGCCGGGTCGAACCAAGTGGTGCGGATGCGTTCGTTGTTGCCGTTCGGGGTCTCGTGGTCGGCGGCGAGTTGCCGCAGCGAGCGGGTCTCGTCGCTCAGGGCGCGGCCGACGCCCTGGAAGAGGCCGCGGACGTAGCGTTCGGCGTCGGCGGGGGCGATGCCCCGGCCGACGGCCCATGACGTGAGCGCGGCGAGATACGAGTAGTGCGTGGTCAGCGTCCCCGTCAGCGCGGAGAAGACGTTGAACGCCGCCTCGTCCGCGACCGGTTGCGCCCCACCGAGACGTTCGAAGAGGGCGTCCGTCACCGGATGGGAGGGGAACGTCACCGTGACGGAACGGCGTTCGCGTACGGAAGGGAGCGGGATGGCCCGGATCAGCGTGGCGTCGGTGCCGAGTAGCCGGCGCAGGTCGTCGTTGGCGACGCCGGCCATCACGTTGACCACGATCCTGTCGTCGTCCACGGTCAGGCCGGCCAGCGCTTCCTGCCGGTCCTGGCCGCGTACGGCGATGATCACCACCTCGGAGCGGTCCACGACCTCCTGGTTGTCGGCGCAGACCTGGACGCCCTCGTAGCGCGCGGAGAGCTCCGCGGCCGTGCGGGCTCCCCGGGGAGAGAGGAACACCTCCGGTGACTTGGCGGCCCCCTCGATCCCGTCGTCCCCTTCGCGCAGGCCCTCCACCATGGCCCGGCCGATCTCGCCCACTCCGATGATGCCGATGCGCTTCACTGCTGATTCCTCCAGGGTGTCCGTGCGGTCGAGGCCCTTGTGCATGGATGTGGTGACGCTTACGACGAGGCGAAGGAAGCACGGAGGAACGCGAGGATCTCCGTCCGCGCGGCCTCGGCCTGCGGTGCCAGGCCCGGCGTGCTGAGGAACGCGTGCGCCGCTTCGGGGTATTCGGTGAGCCGCGCGGGTGTCCCGGCCGCCCGCAGCCGTTCGGTGTAGCGGCGGCCGTGGTCGGCCAGCGGGTCGTGGGTCGGCACCACCACGAGCGCCGGCGCGAGACCGTCCAGGTGCTCGGCGTGCAGCGGTGAGAGCGCACGGGAGTCGGCTCCCGGGGGAACGGCGAGCCGCTGGAACAGGTTGAGTTGCGGTACCCCGAGGGTCGGGGTGTGGGCGTATTCGGTGACCGAGGTGTGGTCGAGCATCGCTTCGGTCACGTCGACGGCGGGGTTGACCAGCACCTGCGCCCGCAGACGCAAGCCGGTCTCGTCGGCCCGGATCGCCGCCAGGGCGCAGATCAGCCCGCCGCAGCTCTCGCCGAAGACGGCGGTCCGTGCCGGGTCGATGCCCCACTGCTCCGCATGGCGCACCACATGCTGGAGTACGTCCCAGCCGTCGTCCACGGCAGCCGCCAGCGGGCTGTCCGGGGCGACGAGGCGGTGCTCGACCGAGACGACGACCGCGGGCAGCCGTGCGGCCAGATGACTGTTGACCCAGTCGCTCTGCACCGCCGTGCCCACGAACCCTCCTCCGTGCACGTGCAGTACGAGGGGTAACAGGCCTGCCCGGTCGTAGCCTTCACCTTCACCTTTGCCTTTGCCTTCGCCCTCGGGGCCGGGCGAAGGGCGATACACCCGGACAGGAAGCTGGCGGCCGGGCAGCGGCACGTCCTGCCAGCTGATCGAGGCGCCGGGGTCCGGCTCCCCGGTGATCGGCCGCACCGCGCTGGAAGCGCGGAAGCGGTTCTCCGCGTCGCGGTAGGCGAACAGTTCCTCGGTCGTCATCGTCGGCCAGTCCGGCTCCGGCGGACGCCCCGCAACAGTGACCTCGCTCATGACTTCTCCTTGCCTGGAGGGTTACGCGACCTCGGGTATCGAAACCTAAGGTAGCGAAAACAGGTACCGTATGGCTATGTCATCGACCACATCCGCCAGGCCGCCCGGTCGCCCGCGTGCCGGCGTCAACGAGGTGGTCTTCGCCGCGACGTTGAGCACGGTCCACGAACTCGGCTACGCGCGCGCCACCGTCGAACGCATCGCCGCCGCGGCCGGTGTGGCGAAGTCGACGGTGTACCGACGCTGGCCGACGAAGGGCGCGCTGATCGTGGACTGCCTCCTGGACGCGTTCGGCCCAGCGCCGTTGGCGGGGGCGGGGGCGGGAGGAGCCGAGCTGATGGCGTCGACCATCCGCTGGATCGCGGCGAAGGTCGGCGAGCCCGGGGTGGGCGACGCGTTCGCCGGCGTGTTCAGCGACGCGGTGAGCGACCCGGCCCTGCGCGAGATCCTGTCCACGCAACTGCAGGACCCCTACCGGCTCGCGCTCCAGGACGCGCTCGGCGAGCCGGAGAACCGGGTCCTGTTCTTCATCGACGTGGTGGTCGGAGTCCTGCTCCACCGGATGGGCATGACCGGCGAGCCGATGGCCGACGCGGACGTCGAAGCGCTGGTCGAGATGGTTCTGCGGCACTTCGCTGAGGGGCCCGGCGTGCCTGGCTGCTCGGGCAGCGGCAGCTGATCGCTCGTCATGAGGTGGGGCAGGAGGGCGAGCAGGCCACAGCTGTGTGGGTGGTGCGGGGCGCCGGTCGAACAGACGAGCCGCTGGCGCAGGCGTCGCTACTGCTCCCGGAGCCACCGCCGCAAGGCCGGCGTGTTGTCCCGGGTGTGGGATCTTCTCGACTGGCTGACGGGTGGCTGACGGGTGGCTGCCTCGACCGGCTGACCGGCAGCTGAATGGACGCTGCTCGGACTAGGGGAGCGGGCGCGGCGCGTTCACGTCGTTTCGCGCGGGTGCGCCTGGCCGCCCCGCCACTTGGCGGTCCACGCCGACCGGTTACGCTGCCCGCTCGCTGAGAGCGGCAAGGGGGAGCGGTCATTCGTAGGGGTGCGGGAATCAGGCGCAGCCGGGGAGTGGTGGCCTTCGCCGTGCTGGCCGCTGTGTTCGCGGCCGCGGGGTGTGGCGAGGGCGCCGGGGCGGCCAGCTCCCGGGGTGCGGGATCAGGCGGTGCGGGCGATGGTGGCGCGGATGGTCGGGCGAAGGACCCCGTGGGTTCTCTGACGTGGGAGTTCGAGCACATCGCGGACTTCAGCGGAGAGCTCGCCGACGTAGCCGTACTGGCCGAGGACGACATCTGGGCGGTCGGGGCCGAGAACAACGGCGAGTCCGACGCCCGCCTGCTCCACTACGACGGTACGCGGTGGAAGCGTGAGCCCCTTCCCGAGGCTCTCGGCGCCGGCGCCTACCCGCCCTTGCTCGAGGAGGTCGGTGAGAAGGAACTGTGGCTGCGCCCGCAGGCTTCCGAAGACGCCACCGCCCTGACGCGCTGGGCGCGGTGGGACGGCGCCCGCTGGTCCGCGGTGCCCAGCCCTCCGCCGGGCAATCCCGGGGACTTCGAGGCCGCGGCCCCGGACGACGTCTGGGCCCTCGACAGCGAGCGCAGCGCACAGCACTGGGACGGCACCCGCTGGACCACGACCCGGCTGCCCCACAGCGCCGCGGACCTCGCCGTGGTGGGCCCGGACGATGTCTGGGCGGTCGGCAGCCGCTCGACCGGGCCCGGCACCGACATGGAGGGATCCGGCGAGGTCTACACCCAGCCCGCCTCGATGCACTGGGACGGCACGTCCTGGAAGGCGGTGGAGACCCCACAGGCCCGCTTCGAGGAGCCGCTCCCGCCGGAACCCGGCGCCGGCCTCGGACAGGTCTTCGCGCTCGACAGCGGTGAAGTACGCGCGTACGGCAGCAACTCCTTCAACCACGGCGAGGTCGAGAACGAACCCGAGGACGAGTTCATCCGGCTGCGCAGGGACGGCTCGAAGTGGGTCGAGCAGCAGGCCGTGCCCGGCGGCTGCGTCCTGCGGACCCCGGTGGGCCAGGAGGACAAGGGGCTGTTCCTCGACGGCAACTGGTACGTCACCGACGACGGCCGGTGCGTGAAGATCAAACGCCACCGCCTGCCCCTGTCGACCGGCGCCCGCAAGGCCTCCAACCAGTCGCTGTGGCTGAAGGAGATCCACCGGGTCCCGGGCACCGACGAGTGGCTGGGCGCCGGACACGTCCAGGTCAACCAGTCCGGCGACCCCTTCGGCGCCCCCGTCGTCGTACGCCTGAAGCGCGGCGGCTGACCCCCTGCGGGTGCGGGGCTGCCGCCTACGCGCCGCCCCCGTACGTCCCGTACTCCGGAAGTCCCGTCGATTCGTACACGTGAATCGCCAGCCCGCCGGGCGTCGTCCCGTTGCTCAGGAGCCGCAGCGCCGCCGGCGCACCGCCGTCCGGCAGCAGGCGGCGACCCTCGCCCACCACCACGGGGGCGATCGCGAGACGCAGCTCGTCGACCAGACCGGCGGCCAGCAGGGACTGGCCGAGCCGGCCGCTGCCGTGGATCTGCAGCTCGCGGCCCGGCCGCCGCTTCACCTCGGCCACCTGGGCGAGGATGTCGCCGGACAGGAGCGTGGTCGGGTCCCAGTCGCAGTCGGCCGCGGTCAGGCTCTGGGAGGCGACGTACTTGGGCAGGCCGTTCAAGATGCCGGCGAACGGGTGCTCGGTCATCTTCGGCCAGTCCCGCGCGAAGTTCAGATACGTACGGCGGCCGAACAGGAACGCGTCGGCCTTGCCGAGCCACGTGCCCGCCAGCTGTTCGAACTCGTCGTCCAGGTGCGGCACGAACCAGCCGCCCCGGGTGAATCCGTCGCTCGTGTCCTCGTCCGGGGAACCCGGGCCTTGGTAGACGCCGTCCAGCGACAGGAACTCCTGAAGTACCAGCCTCATCGCACACCACTTTCCTGACCGGGGGACGTGCCCGTCCCTCCCCCTCTTCAGACATCGTGGCGCACGAAAACTCATCGGTCCGGATGCGCCGGTTGCGTTGCCGGGCATCGAGGAGCTCGTTGGGCCCTGTGATCGCTCCCGTTTGACCTGGGATGGCTGGATCAGAGCGGCTTCATGCCTCTACGTACGGTCCGTCCGGCGTGTTGAAGCCGTGGGCGGGGTACCGCTTCCTTATCCAGGTGTACGGGCCATACTGGTCGGGCCCCGCCCACTCACAGAACGAATTCATGGCCAAAAAAAGCAGCTCATCGACCGCCGTCCCCGACACCGCGTGGCTGGGGCGCGGGCGCCACCTCGGGCCCGAGCCCGAGCAGGACGTCCGGCGCAACCTGATCGCCCTCAAGGCGGCCGGGGTGCTCGACGACTTCCTGGACCTCGACCCCGTCGAGGCGGCCCGCTCCACAGTCCTGCACCCGCGGGACGACTCCGCCGATCCCGGCCCCTCGGCCCGCCGTCTCTTCGAGGCGCGCTGGCGCGTGGCCGACGACGTCACGGTCCGCGCACAGCTGACGCTGTACGACCCCGAGGCCCGCCGCAAGGAGAGCGAAGGCGTCACCTGGGTCCTCGCCGCCGAGGCGGAGCGGGAGTGGGACATGCGCTGGCCCTCACCGGCCCTCATGTTCTGGCCGGACAGCGACCGGGTCGCCTGGGACCACGACACGGTGGCGGACGTGCGCCTGCGGACGACGAACCACCTGCCCAAGGACGACGACGAGCTGCGCCACCTGCTGCGCGACTGCACCCGGCAGAGCTGGTACATCCACGTCGTGGTGCACGAGGCGATGACGCCGGACGCGATCGGGCAGCGGCCGGTCTCGACGTTCCTGCCGCCGAGCCTGCGGCACCAGGTGGTCGAGCACCGGGGCACGCCGGAGCAGGCGCAGATCGCCGACTTCGCGATGAAGCGGGAGCTGAGCGTACGGATGCCGCGCGGCGGCGCCGTCGTACTGCCCACGGCGCCGCAGAGCCCGGACTACGACGCGGACCGCTTCACGGTGCGCAGCGTCTTCCTGGACGGTTCGGAACCCACCGAACTCCTCGACAGGATCAAGGAGTTCGCCGCACTGCCGCGACCGCTGCCGACAGAGGCCGAGCGGGCCCTGACACAGCTGCGCCAGGGCTGGCACCTGCTCACGCCGGACGAGGAACTGGCCCACGCCCAGGGCATGGTCACCAAGTACGCCGAGGCGCTCGAGGCCATGACGAACTCCCGCGACCTGTACCAGCAGGCCGCCGAGGCGGCGCAGGCCGCGCTGGCCGAGGTGACCGGCGGCGACGGCATGCCCCGCACGGCCGCGCCGGGACACGTCAAGGCGGACGGCTCGCCGCTGAGCGCCCTGACGAAGGCGTTCGGCCGCTTCCGGGACCCGAACAAGTAGCGCGCGCGTACAAGGCCAACCAGCGCGTCAAGCGGTTCTTCTGGCTCCCGAGCGACGAGGGCCGCAAGCAACCCACGCCCTGCCGGCGGCTCCTACGACATGGCGATGATGGCCGTCCTGGTCGCCGTCGACGACATCTTCGACCTCGTGATCACGCGGTGGGTGTGGTGGCCGACGCGGCGGCATAGCGGTGGGCCAAGTGTGCGAAGGCCTCGCTGAGTTCGGGTGGGCCCACGACCTCGATGTCGGCGTCGAACATGCCGATCGCGGCGGCCAGGGCGGGCCATGACCACGAGCCCAGGACGAGGCGGCAGCGGTTCGGGCCGAGTGCCTCGACGACCCCATCGCGGGAGTAGCGGGACACGTCGGCCGCGGGCAGGGCGAGGATCACCTCGCCGCGGCAGGGCCAGTCGCCCGAGCCGTCGAAGCCCTGGAACCGGGCGGCGACGAAGGCGGCCACCTCGCCTCCGGGGACGTCGCGCGGGGTGAAGCGCGGCCCCGTGGGCGTACGCGGGGTGATCCGGTCCGCGCGGAACGTACGCCAGTCCTCGCGGTCGAGGTCCCACGCGACCAGGTACCAGCGGCCGCCCCAGGTGACGAGGTGGTGGGGCTGTACCCGGCGCGGTGGGGGATCGGTCCTATCGCCGTCGGTGGGCTCCTGCGCAGACGCGGGGGCGTAGTCGAAGCGCAGCTCCTCGCGGGCGTGCACGACGGAGCTGAGCGCCATGAGGACGCCGCTGTCGACCTGCGGGTTCGGCCGGGCCGACGGGCGTTCGACGGCGGTCACCTGGAGGGTGTCGACACGGCGGCGCAGCCGGGCGGGCATGACCTGCCGGACGGTGGTCAGCGCACGCGCCGCGGCCTCCTCGATGCCCGCGCCGGTGGTGGTGGCGATCTGGAGTGCGACGGCGAGGGCGATGGCCTGCTCGTCGTCGAACAGCAACGGGGGCAGTTCCGAGCCCGCGTCGAGGCGGTAGCCCCCGTCCGGCCCCTTGCTGGCCACGACGGGATAGCCGAGCTCCCGGAGACGATCCACGTCGCGGCGTACGGTGCGCGGGCTGATGGCCAGCCGTTCGGCCAGCAGCGCCCCTGGCCACTCCCGGCGCGCCTGGAGAAGCGAGAGCAGCGAGAGCAGGCGCGCTGAGGTCTTCGGCATGACGTCATGGTGCCCCGAGAAGCGGCCACAACCTGACCGCTTCTCTTGCGAGAGTCGGTCGTGCCAGACAACGAGCACGACCGGAAGGCCCGATCACAGTGACCACCACGAGCACCACGCCTCCCACGAATCCCACGCCCCTCGACGCCGAGCGCGCCGACCTGATCGCCGGGCTCGCGGCCGCGCGAGCGGCCCTGACGGCCACGGTGCGCGGACTCGACGACGAGCAGGCCGGCCGACGGCCGACCGCGAGCGCACTGTGCCTGGGCGGGCTGATCAAACATGTCGCGTCCATCGAGGAGGGATGGCTGCGCTTCGCCGCCGACGGGCCGTCGGCGCTGCGCTACGACCTGCCCGACGGAGTCACCTGGGAGGAGTTCGCCGCCGGTACCGCCCGCGAGGTCCCGCAGTGGGCGATCGACCACCAGAACGACTTCCGGATGCTGCCCGGCGACACACTGGCGGAGATCGTCACGCGGTACGAGGAGTTCGCCGCCCGCAGCGAGCAGGTCATCGCCTCCGTACCCGACCTCTCGGCGACGCATCCGCTGCCGCAGGCCCCCTGGCACGAGCCGGGAGCAGTACGCAGCGTGCGCGGGGTACTGATGCATGTCATCGCCGAGACCGCCCAGCACGCCGGGCACGCGGACATCCTGCGCGAGTCGCTCGACGGTCAGAAGTCGACTTGAGCGCAGGGTGGACGGGGCCTGCCGGGCGACGGCGACGGTGGTGGTGCATCGTCGCCGTCGCCGTCGCCCGGCAGTGCTGTCCGGAGCATCCGAGACGGGTCGTACCCACAGCCATCCGTCATCAACCACACGCCACCGCACCGCCGTTCGGCCGACGAGTGCGCCCCAGGAGGACCCCCATGACCGTTCTCGACAACCGGGCGCTCAACCGCGCGACACTCGCCCGGCAGCTGCTGCTCGACCGCACCGACGTACCCGTCATCGACGCCGTCGCGCGCCTCGGGGGTCTCCAGGCGCAGGAACCACAGGAGCCGTTCGTCGGCCTCTGGTCGCGGCTGCACGGCTTCGACCCGGCGGAGCTCTCGGAGGACCTGATCCAGCGGCGGGTGGTGCGCACCCACCTCATGCGCCGCACCGTCCACCTCGTCACCGCCGATGACGCCCTGGCCTGGCGCGCCCGGCACGACGCGATGCTGCGCCAACGGGTGCTCGGCGTCTACCGCGGCGAGCTCGAAGGGACGGACCTCGACGAGCTGGCGGCAGCGGGCCGGGCGGCCATGGCCGACGGCCGGCCGCGCTCGATGACCGAACTCGCGCGGGAGCTCGCCGATCGCTGGCCGACGCCGGGGCCGCGGGCGCTGGGGGAGATGCTGATGGCCCTCGTCCCGGTGGCTCAGCTGCCGCCGCGCGGGGTCTGGCGGACCAAGGCGGGAGTGCGAAACGCTCCGCTGTCGTCCTTGCTGGGACGCGAGATCGACCCTCTGTCGCCGGACGGCACCGATCCCGTGGGACAGGCGCTGGTAAGGCGCTACCTGGCCGCGTTCGGCCCCGCCGCCTCCGCCGATCTGCGCGCCTGGTGCGGACTTGCCGGGCTGCCGGCGGCCGTCGCCGCGCTGCGCGATGAGCTGATCACCTTCAGGGACGAACGGGGGCGGGAACTCCTGGACCTCCCCGACGCACCGCGCCCGGACCCCGGCACCCCCGCTCCGGTGCGGTTCCTGCCGGCATTCGACAACGCGATCCTCGGTTTCCAGGACCGCACCCGGATCATCGACGACGCCCACCGCGGCCTGTCGGTCGCCGGGGCCCGCGTCGTGTTGGTCGACGGCCGGGTCGCCGCCACCTGGACCGTGGAGGAGGGCACGGTGACGGTCACCCCGCTGGGTCGCTTGTCCCGCGCGGAGCGCGCAGAGGTCGCCGAGGAAGGGCGGGCGCTGGCGGCTTTCCTCTCCGACAAGGAGAGCCACCGGGTGCAGATCTCCGGTTCTCCGCGCTGAGGTTGGTCCTTTCCCAGCCCCCGTCTGCGTCCACCTTGACGCGGACCCCGTCTTGATCGTCCGCCAGCGGTCGCTGGAGAGGCAGCGGGAGGAACCGGCAGGCGGAAGTAGGCGGTCCGGCGCGGCTGCCCCGTCTCCTCGGCGACGGTGCGATGCCGGATCACGGAGGCGGCGACACGGAGGCGGCGACACGGAGGCGGCGACACGGAGGCGGCGACACGGACGCGGGGGCTCATGAACGCCTTGGTCACCATACGGTTACCCAGGCACCGAAAAGTGCGTTCTTCCACGTCAACCGCCACTCTCCTAGGGTTTCCAAGTAACCGGTAGAGACCACGAGGGTCCCGGTTCGGTGCGCAGAGAGCCCGCGGGCTTCCACGACAAGGAGACAGTCAACATGGCCATCACCCTGGTGAATCCCGACGGACTGCCGAAGATCGACGCCTACCGGCAGGTGTCCATCGCGACGGGGTCGAAGCTGGTGTTCGTCGCCGGACAGGTCGCCTGGGACGCCGACGGGGTCACGGTCGGCGAAGGCGACCTCGCCGCGCAGGTCGAGCAGTGTTACCTCAACGTCGCCACCGCTCTGGAAGGGGCCGGCGGTTCCTTCGACGACGTGGCCAAACTGACCGTGTACGTCGTCGACTGGACCCCCGACAAGATGCCTCTCTTCGGGGAGGGCGTCGCGCGGGCGGCCGCGAAACTGGGAGGTACGCCGGTACCGCCGGGCACGCTGGTGGGCGTGGCGGCGCTGGACGTGCCCGACCACCTGGTGGAGGTCGAAGCCACCGCCGTCATCGACTGACCGAGCTTCCCTTGCTCGGCTCACCCCGGCCGGCCCCTGGCGAGCCTCAGGACTACGGCGTCCGGCGCAGAAGCAGGGTGACGAAGCCGAGCGTGCCCCGGTAGCCGTGGAGCCAGGCGTTGCGGTGCGCTGCGGCGGCATCGAGGGCTTGGCCTGCGTCGGGGTGCTCGGGGTGGTCGAGGGCCCATCGGGACAGGTCGCCGGTCCAGGACCACTCGTAGTCGTCCCACTCCTGGAGGGTGCTGACGTGCCCGTGGACAGGGATCCAGCCGTCGGCGACGACCCGGTCGACGGTCGTGGCCAGGTCGGCGTACTCGTCGGCGGCGAAACCGGCGTCGAGAACCGCCTGACCGGGCTCGCGCTCCCAGAAGCCCTCGCCGACGAGGACGCTCCCGCCGGGGGAGAGATGGCTGCCGGCGGCTCGCAAGGTGGGCAACAGGCCGCCGAAGGCGTGGGTGGCACCGACGCTGACCACCACGTCGTAGAGGTGCGGGGAGGTGAACTCCGTGGCGTCCTGGGCGTGGAACTCGGTCCGGTCGGCGAGACCCGCGTCGGCGGCGGCACGCCTGGCAGCGGTGATGCCGTCGGCGTTGTTGTCGACGCCGACGGCACGAAGGCCGGGGCGGGCGTGCTGGGCGCGCATCATCCACGTACCTGATCCGCACCCGAGGTCGAGGAGTGTCGCCTCGTCGTGCGGAAGGGCCCGGTCGAGGAGTGCTTGTACTGAATCGTCGTGCAGGGGAGCGGCGATGGGGTGGCCGGAGTGGGCGATGGCGCTGATCTCGTGGCGGTGCATGGTCGTATATCTTGCCTGCCGCCTGCCGCCTGCCGCCTGCCGCCTGCCGCCTGCCGCCTGCCGCCTGCCGCCTGCCGCCTGCCGCCTGCCGCCTGCCGCCTGCCGCCTGCCGCCT